>JAHJDS010000585.1 GCA_018812395.1 Pseudomonadota bacterium | reverse complement strand
GTCCTCAAGCTGGTGGCCCCGACCAACGCCACGATCCTGATCGAGGGGCCGACCGGCGTGGGCAAGGACCTCCTGGGCCGGATCATCCACGCCCAGAGCCCCCGCCTAAAACGCCCCTTTGTCAAGGTCAACTGCGCCGCCCTGCCCGAGGCGCTCTTGGAATCGGAGATGTTCGGCTACGTCAAGGGGGCCTTCACCGGGGCCGACCGCCACAAGCCGGGCCGGTTCGAGCTGGCCGACAGCGGCACGATCTTCCTCGACGAGATCGGCGAGATGACCCTGGCCCTCCAGGCCAAGCTGCTCCGGGTCATCGAGGACCAGGAGTACTACGCCCTGGGCGCCCGCAAGACGACCAAGGTCGACGTCCGCATCCTGGCCGCCACCAACCGGCCGCTCCTGAGGCAGGTCGAGGCCGGGCAGTTCCGGGAGGACCTGTACTTTCGCCTGAACGTCATCCGGATCTACATCCCGCCGCTGTTGGAACGGCCCGAGGACATCCCCCTCTACATCAACCGCTTCATTCAGCGCAAAAACATCGAACGCGGGACGTTCATCTGCCGCGTGTCCCAGCCGGCCCTGGACCTCCTGCTCAACTACGACTACCCGGGCAACGTCCGCGAGGTGGAAAACATCCTGGAGCACGCCTGTCTGCTCTGCCAGGGCGACGTCATCGACCACGGTCATCTGCCCCTGTACATGGAGGAACGCCTGGCCGAGCGCCAGGGGGGGGCGGCCCGGGTCGGCCCGGCCCCCGATGATCCGACCGTCTCCGGGGCGGACCAGGGCGCCGAGGCGGCGGCCGATCCGGAGCGGGCGCGCATCCTCCGGACCCTGGAGGACCACCACTGGCACCGCCGGCGGGCGGCCGAGGCCCTGGGGATCGACCGGACGACGCTGTGGCGCCGGATGAGGCGTCTGGGTATCAATTCGAGATAAACAAATCATTTTGAATGGTTAATCGGCGGCCGATAACATTTGTGATTCATTTCACGGCTACGTTGTAAAACAACCCAGAATCAGGCGCAACGTTGCGCAACATTGCAACGGCAACACGCAGCAACGTGTTGCGGCGGGCGGCTTCCAAAACAGATAGCACATGATAACTGTTTGAAATATCAAAAAATAAAAACAGATGGCCGCTTGGCATGAGTCCTGCCACTAATATCGGCCAACTCAAGACGAGCGCTGGATATGGACCCCGAACCGGACACCACCAAGATCACACCCACACGCCGACTGTGGTTCAAGCTCATCGCCTCGGTCGGCCTGGTTCTGGGGTTGATGATGTCCCTGTTCACCGTCATCGTCCTCCACCGCCTGGAGACGCGGGCGGTGGGCGACCGGCTGCAGAGCGCCCACTGGTTCTCGGACACGGTCAAGCGGGCCACCCGGTACAGCATGCTCAAGAACCAGCGCGAGACCTTGCACCGGATCATCGAGGACGTGGGCCGGCAGAACGGAGTGGAGACGGTCCGGGTGTTCAACAAGAAGGGCCGGATCATGTTCAGTTCCCGGGCCCCGGAGATCGGCAAGCTGGTGGACCTGCAGGCCGAGGCCTGTTACGGCTGCCACTTCCGGCATCGCCCCCTGGAACGCCTGCCCCAGCCCCAGCGCAGCCGGATCT
Organism: Pseudomonadota bacterium; assembly: GCA_018812395.1. GTDB lineage: Bacteria > Desulfobacterota > Desulfarculia > Desulfarculales > JAHJDS01 > JAHJDS01. Next base: position 7,747 of record JAHJDS010000585.1, on the reverse strand, counting down.
ACACCACCCGCGGGGCCGATTCCCACCGGGTGGTCAGCGTCATCAACCCCATTTACAACGAGCCGGCCTGCTACAACGCCTCGTGTCACGCCCATAACCAGAGCCAGTCGGTCCTGGGCGTGCTGGACATCGGCGTGTCGCTGGCCACGGTGGATCGGGAGGTGTCGGCCACCACCGGCCACGTGATCGGCTTTGCGGCGTTGATCTTTCTGGCCGTGTCGGCGGTGGTGCTGGGATTCATCTTCTGGTTCATCAACCGGCCGTTGTCCTCGCTCCTGGCCGCCACCCGCCAGATCACGGCCGGCGATTACGACCACCCGATTTCGGCCCAGACCACCGACGAGATCAGCGCCCTGGCCGAGTCCTTCGACCACATGCGGGAGGCGATCAAGGACAAGACCGAGGCCTTGGACGAGAGCCGGCGGCAGTTCAAGACCTTGTTCGAGCAGGTCCCCTGTTACATCTCGGTCCAGGACCGCGACTTTCGGCTGGTGGCCTTCAACAAGATGTTCGAGCGGGACTTCCGCGGCCAGGTCGGCGACTACTGTTACACGGCCTACAAGAACCGGGACGCCGTGTGCGAGAACTGCTCCGTGGAAAAGACCTTTCGGGACGGTCAGGTGCACTCGGCCGAGGAAGTGGTCGTGTCCCAGGACGGCCAGCGCAGTTACATCCTCAACCTGGCCGCGCCGGTGACCGACCGCGAGGGGAATGTCATCGGGGTCATGGAGATGGCTACCGACGTCACGGCCATTCACCATCTGGAGGACGAGTTGCGGGCCAGCGAGGAGAAGTATCGCCTCTTCTTCAACAACGACCCCAACCCGATCTTCGTCTTCGACCAGGAGACCCTGGAGATCCTGGACGCCAACGACCCGGCCTCGGCCGCGTACCGCTGTCCCAAAAAGGAGTTGGTGGGCCGGTCGTTTCTGGACCTGACCGATCCCGCGGACCGGGCCCGGGTCCGGAGCTTTGTCGCCGAGGGCGAGGATTTCATGCCCCGGGTCCACCATGTCCGCCAAAACGGCGAGGGGTTCTTCGTCAACATCCGGGCCTCCTACGGCGACTACCTGGGCCGGCGGGCGGTCATCGCCGCCACGGCCGACATCACCGAGCAGCTTCAGACCGAGCAGCAGCTCATCCAGGCGGCCAAGATGGCCACCCTGGGCGAAATGTCGACCGGCGTGGCCCACGAACTGAACCAGCCCCTGTCGGTTTTGGGCACCGGGGCCAACTTCCTCCTCAAGCAGATCTTGCGCCGGGGGGGGGTGGCCGCCGACAAGGTGAAGGAGGTGGCCGCCGAAATGGCGGCCCAGGTCGACCGGGCGGCCAAGATCATCGGTCACCTGCGCGAATTCGGCCGGAAGACCGAAGTGGAGCGGACCAAGGTCCGGATCAACGATCCCATCGAGGGGGTCTTCCGGCTGCTCGGTCAGCAACTCCGGATCCGGAACATCGAGGTCGAGTTGGACCTGGCCCCCGACGCCCCGTGCGTCTGGGGCGATCCCAACCGCCTGGAGCAGGTGTTCATCAACCTGATTCTGAACGCCCGCGACGCCATCGAGGACCGCCGGGCGGACGGGGCCCTGGTCGGCCAGGGACTGATCGCCGTTAGGTCCTGGTGGGAGGACGGCCGGGTGAGGGTCACCGTGGCCGACAACGGAACGGGTGTGCCCGGCGCGGACAAGGACCGCATCTTCGACCCCTTCTTCACCACCAAGGACGTGGGCAAGGGCACGGGCTTGGGTCTGTCCATCACCTACGGCATCGTCCGCGACTACGAGGGCCAGATCACCGTCGAGGACCGGCCCGGCGGCGGGGCCGTATTCTGGTTGACCTTCCCCGCGGCCAGGGAGGAGGACGATGACTGACCGACCCTCATTCAACCGGTTGCTGCTGATCGACGACGAACCGGGCATCCGGCGGATGATGTCCCTGGACCTTCGAGCCGACGGCTACCGGGTCTCGGTGGCCGAGGACGGCGACTCCGGGATCGAGGCCTTTTTACGGGAACGGCCGGACATCGTCCTGACCGACATCAAGATGCCGGGCCTGGACGGTCTCGAGGTCCTGAAGCGGATCAAGGACCTCAGTCCCGAGACCGAGGTCATCGTCATCACCGGGCACGGCGACATGGAGTCGGCCATCAAATCGCTTCAGTTGGAGGCCAGCGACTTCATCACCAAGCCCATCAACCCCGACGCCCTCGAGGTGGCCCTCCGCCGGGCCCGGGAGCGGCTGACGCTCCGGAAGCAACTGGCGGCCTACATGGACGAACTCGAGGATCGGGTCCAGGAGGCCACCGCCCGGCTGCTGCAGGCCGAGAGAATGGCCGCCGTGGGGCAGACCGTGGCCGGACTGGCCCACGCCGTCAAGAACATGCTGGGGGGGCTGCGGGGCGGCAACTACATGGTCCAGGAAGGCCTGGCCCAGGACAACCGGGAGATCATCGCCCAGGGCCAGTCCATGCTCAACCGCAACGTCCGGCGGGTGGCCGATTTCGTCTCGGACCTGCTGACCCTGTCCAAGCCGCGCCAGCCGGACCTGGAGCCAATGGACGCCGGCGAGCTGGTGGCCGAGGCGGTGGAGGTCATGGGGCCGGAGGCCGCCAACAAGGACGTGGCCCTGGAGGTGGTCGAGGCCCCTCCGGGGCTGCTTATCGCCGCCGAGCGCAAGCTCATCCTGGACGCCGTCCTGAACCTTTTGTCCAACGCCGTGGACGCCGCGGCCGAGGTCAGCGGGGGCCGGGTCCGGGTCCTGGTCCGGGAGGAGGGCGACGAGGTCGTCTGGGAGGTGATCGACAACGGTCCGGGACTTACGCCCGAGGCGGCCCGGGAGATCTTCAACGGTGTCTACAGCTCCAAGGGCGCGGCCGGCACGGGCCTGGGGCTGATGGTCACCGCCAAGACCGCCCAGGAGCACGGCGGACGGGTCGAGTTCGACCGGCCCGGTCGAGGCGCGACCTTCCGTCTCGTCCTGCCCCGGCGGCGGGAAGCCGCCGCGCAAACCACCGGGGAGATCTGACCCCGGTTCATGGCCCGCCGCCCCTGTCAACTGGCGCCGGGCACGAAAGGAGGTGCGGGAAAATGGTGGGCTACAAAAACATCCTTTTCTGCACGGATTACTCCGAAGACGCCGATATCGCCTTTATCTACGCCGTGGACCTGGCCGAGCGCTACGGGGCCAAGCTGCACGTGATCCACGTGCTGCACTCCGGGCACCGGTACTCCCACTGGGAGACGGACGAGGGCGTGCCCATCGGCCAGGAGGAGTGGGCCAACCCCTCCCCGGAGCTGATGGCGCGGGTGACGCAGCTGATCAAGGAGCGTCACCAGGACCGGCTGACCGGAGTAAAGGAAGTCACCTGGCAGGTTCTGCCCGGCGTGCCGTTCGTCGAGATCGTCCGGTACGCCCGGGAGAACGACATCGACCTGATCGTCATGGGCGCCATGGGCCGCAGCGAGCTGGAGCCGACGGTGTACGGCAGCACGGTGGAGAACGTTTCCCGTCGGGCCCACTGCCACGTGATGGCCATTCGCAACCCTGAAAAAACATACACGCTTTAGGCGCGGGAGGGAGATGCCATGGCAAAGAGAGTGCTTGTCGTGGACGACGAACTGGACATGCGCACCTTTATCGCCACCCTGCTCGATTCCAACGACTACAAGGCCGTGGTCGCCGAAAACGGGGTGCAGGGCATGGAGCAGGTGCGTCACAAGAAGCCGGCCCTGGTGGTCTTGGACGTGATGATGCCCCAGGAGTCGGGGATCAAGATGTACCGGGACATCAAGACCGACGTCGAATTCAGCGCCGTGCCGGTCCTGGTGGTCTCGGGCCTGGCCAAGAAGACCTTCCTGCACTCGCAGAAGGTCATCGACAAGTTCAAGCGGCAGAGCGTGCCCGAGCCCGAAGGCTACATCGAAAAGCCCCCGGAGCCCGAGGAGCTGCTCAGCGAGGTGAAACGGATCATCGGTTAGTTGGGGGCTTTTTATGGCGGAACAGCAGACGGTCCCGGCGGCGGAGGCCACGCCGACCCCGGACCAGATGATCGTCCCGACGAGCGATTTCAGGCGTCGGGTCGAGGCCGAAAGCAAGGTCAAGGTCGGCGCCTGCTACGGGTGCAAAAAGTGCAGCAACGGCTGTCCGGTGACCTTCGCCATGGACTACCACCCCTACCAGGTGGTGCGCTACGTCCAACTCGGACTGCCCGAGCGGCTCGAGAACTCGAAGACCATCTGGGTCTGCGCCTCGTGTCAGACCTGCCTGACCCGGTGTCCCAACGAAGTCGATTTGCCCCGGCTGATGGACTATCTCAAGGAAACGGTGGTCAAACAGGGACGCGACCCGGCCGAGAAACGGACCAGGCTCTTTCACCAACTTTTCCTGCGCGAGGTCAAGGCCCGGGGCCGGGTCTTCGAGGGCTCGCTCATGGCCCGCTACATGCTCAAGAGCGGCGGGATGTTCGGCTCTGAGGCCTTCAAAAATGCCAAGCTGGGTCTGGCCATGCTGCGACGCGGCCGGATGAAGCTGTTGCCGGCCGGGACCAAGGACCGACGCTGGATCAAGGACCTCAAAAAAGGGCCGGGAGGTGACCGGTGAAAGAAGTGAGTTATTACCCGGGCTGCTCCTTGGAGGCCACGGCCCGGGACTACGAGGAGTCGATCCAGGGCGCGGCCGAGTTGCTGGACTTGAAGCTGGTCGAGATCACCGACTGGAACTGCTGCGGGGCCACGGCCGGGCACAGCCTGGACCACCGCCTGGCCCTGAACCTCGGCGCCCGGAACCTGGCCCTGGCCGCCCGGGGACCCCAACCGACGGTGGTGCCCTGCGCGCTCTGCTTCAATCGGATGAAGACCGCCCAGGCCGAGTTGCTCGAGGACGACGCGGCCGTCACCGACCACATCAAGGCCCTGGGGAAAGATTACGACCGGGTCCAGGTCACTGAACTCAACGAGTTCTTGACCACCCCGGACATGATGGTCCTGATCGAGGACAAGAAGGTCATTGACCTCTCCGGCCTCAAGCCGGTCTGCTACTACGGTTGCCAGGGCCAACGGCCGCCCAAGATCACCGGCAACCCCGAGTACGAGCACCCGACCGGCCTGGACCGGCTGCTCCGGGCCCTGGGATGCGACGTCTTGGACTGGTCGTTCAAGACCGACTGCTGCGGGGCCTCCCACTCGGTGGCCCGGCCCGACATCGTCTTCACCCTGGTGGGCAAGCTCTATGAACGGGCCCTGCAGGTCGGGGCCAACTGCGTCGTCACCGGCTGCCAGATGTGTCAGGCCAATCTGGACATGTACCAGACCGAGATCGCCGCGGAGTTGGGCCGGGAGGTATACCTGCCGGTCTTTTACTTCACCGAACTGATCGGCCTGGCCCTAGGTCACCAGAAGACCGGGCACTGGCTCAAGCGGCACCTGGTCAGTCCCCGGGAGCTGCTGAGTGCGGTCGGTCTCTAGCCCCGGGATTGTGGAGAACTCATGAGTTCAGACAAAGGAAAAAAGAGCGGCGCGGTCCTGGTGGCCGGGGCCGGCATCGCCGGGATGCAGGCGTCGCTGGATTTGGCCAACTCCGGGTACCTGGTCCACCTGGTGGATCCGGACGTGAACATCGGCGGGACCATGGTCCGCCTGGACAAGACCTTTCCCACCGGCGACTGCGCCATGTGCATGATCTCGCCCAAGATGGTCGAGGTGGCCGGACATCCCAACATCAAGATCAAGACCATGACCGACGTCGTCGGCGTGGGCGGGGAGCCCGGCCGCTACCGGGTCCGTCTGCGGGAGCGGGCCCGGAGCGTGGACCCTGACAAGTGCACCGGCTGCGGCGAGTGCACCCAGGCCTGTCCGGTCCACAACGTCCTTCAGGTTCCGCCCAAACCGGCCCCGCCGGTCATGGAGCCGGCCTGGGACAGGGCGCTGGGGGACATTCTGACCGGACATGACGACCGGGCCGCCGACCTGATCGCCATCCTGATCGAACTCAGCGCCAAGATCGGTTACCTGCCCCGGCCCGTCCTGTCGCACCTGTCCGACCGGCTGGGCGTGCCCCTGTCCCACGTGTATCGGGTGGCCACCTTTTACGCCCAGTTCCGGTTCACGCCGCCGGGCAAGTATCAGATCAGCGTCTGCCAGGGGACCGCCTGCCACGTCCGGGGCAGCGGCCTTTTGCAGGAGGCCGTGACCAAAAAGCTGGGGATCACACCGGGGGAGACCACCGAGGACCTCATGTTCAGCCTGGACCGGGTGGCCTGCTTCGGGGCCTGCGCCCTGGCGCCGGTGGTCGTGGTCAACGACCAGGTCTACGGGGGCATGACCACCAAAAAGCTGGACAGCCTCATAGGGGAACTAAGGTGAGATTCGAAGATCTGAGGGAACGGGCCCGGGCGGAGTGGCGGGAATTTGTCCGCGACGATCGGTCCAGCATCAGGGTCGGCTCCGGAACCTGCGGCCGGGCCGCGGGCGCGCTCGAGGTCATATCCGCCTTTGGCGACGAGCTGAGCCGGCGGTCTCTGGCCGATAAGGCCGGGTTGGTCGAGGTCGGGTGCCTGGGCCTCTGCTTTGCCGAGCCGCTGGTGGAGATCAAGGACGCCCGGGGAGGGCGGGTCCTATACCGGGAGGTGAATCCGGAGGTGGTGCCCGAACTAATCGAGTCCCATCTGGAAAAGGGCGAACCTCTGCACCGCCTGGCCCTGGCGGTGATGGACGGCCGGGCCGCCAACGGCATTCCGGCCTTTGACGAGTTGCCCATGATCCGGCGCCAGGTCAGGATCGCTCTCCGGAACTGCGGCCACATCGACCCGAGCAACCTCAGTCACTACATCGCCCGGGGCGGCTACTCCGCCCTGGCCCGGGTGTTGTCTTTGGAACCCGAGGAGGTAATCGACGTCATCGAGGGCTCGGTCTTGCGCGGTCGCGGTGGGGGCGGGTTTCCGACCGGGCTCAAATGGCGCCTCTGCCGCCGGGCGCCCGGCGACGTCAAATACGTCATCTGCAACGGGGACGAAGGCGACCCCGGGGCCTTCATGGACCGTAGCCTGATGGAGGGCGACCCCCACGCCATCATCGAGGGCATGCTCATCGGGGCCTGGGCCATCGGCGCCCGGGAAGGGGCCCTTTACGTCCGGGGCGAGTATCCCCTGGCCATCCAGCGCCTGAACCTGGCCCTGACCCAGGCCCAAGACGCCGGTCTGCTGGGCCGGAGGGTGATGGGTGCCGACTTTGACTTTGAACTCCGCTTGGTCTGTAACGCCGGGGCCTTTGTCTCCGGCGAGGAGACGGCCCTGATCAGCTCGGTACAGGGCAGCGTGGCCGAGCCCAAGCCCCGACCGCCTTTCCCGGCGGAGTCGGGTCTGAACGGCCGGCCGACCTGCATCAACAACGTCGAGACGTGGGCCAACGTGCCCCTGATTCTCGACAAGGGTGCGGACTGGTTCCGGGACATCGGCGCCGAAAAGAACGGGGGGACCAAGCTGTTCAGCCTGTCGGGCAAAATCAAGAACACCGGCCTGGTGGAGATCCCCATGGGCACCTCGCTGCGGGACGTGGTCTACGAAATCGGCGAGGGAGTCATCGGCGACAAGCAGGTCAAGGCGGTCCAGACCGGAGGCCCGGCCGGAGGCTGCATCCCGGAATCAATGCTGGACCTGCCCCTGACCTACGAGGGTCTGGCCGAGGCCGGGGCCATCATGGGCTCGGGCGGCATGATCGTTCTGGATGAAGAAACCTGCATGGTCGACATGGCC
>JAHJDS010000584.1 GCA_018812395.1 Pseudomonadota bacterium | reverse complement strand
CTCCAGGCCAAGCTCGACGCGCCCCAGGCGGTCACCTTCGACCTCACCGCCGCCTGCTCCGGATTCATCTTCGGCCTGCACGTGGCCCAGCAGTACTTGATCAGCGGCGCGGCCAAAAACGTCCTGGTGGCCGCGTCAGAGGTCATGACCCGGGTTCAGGACTGGACCGACCGGGCCAACTGCATCCTGTGGGGCGACGGGGCCGGCGCGGCCGTGCTGACCACCGGCGAGGGGCCGCACCAACTGCTGTCCTGCCACATCCACACCGACGGCGCCGGCGGTGAAGACCTGCTCATGCCCGGCGGCGGCTCGGCCACCACGCCCATCACCCATCAGTCGGTCGACGCCAAGAAACACACCCTCAAAATGATCAACGCCTCGGCCTCGGTCCGGGTGGCCGTGGCCCGCTTCGCCGAGAGTTGCCTCGAAGCCACCCAAGCCAACGGTATCGACATTCAGGACGTGGACGTCATCGTCCCTCACCAGGCCAACCTGCGGATGCTGCAGATGGTCGCCCAGCGCCTGGGCGTCACCGAGGACAAGCTCCACCTGACCGTGCACAAGTACGGCAATATTTCCTCCGCCAGTTGCGCCATCGCCCTGGACGAGGCCGTGCGGGAGGGCCGGGTCTCCGAGGGAGGGCTCATTCTGCTCACCGCCTTTGGCGGCGGGCTGACCTGGGCCAGCGCCCTGATTCGGTGGTAGGGTAGGCGAAACTTCGTTTTGCCGGCAGGCGCGGACGACCAGGCCCGCCTGGTCGAACTGTTGATCGCAAGCATGCCTGTGCGGCTTCGCGCCCCAGACAGCGAAGCTGTCTGGGCCACCCTCAATATTTTGAACAGCCTTTAGTCCGTGCCCGAGGCAAGCGTTCGGCGAGCCTCGGCCCGCTTTTTATTAGAGCGGCCGGGCTCGCCACTTGGCTCGGGAGGGTGGTAAACGTGCTCGCTCAATGCATGGGGCAGCGCGCCGTTTCTCCCATGTACAGCGCAGCCGAAATGGAATGGAGGCGGCAAACGCGGACGAGGCGTTTCACGGGCACGAACGTTGGTCGCGAATCATGCCGGTGCGGCGTCGCACTGGAGGCGGCGAGCGCGGACGAGGCGTTTCACGGGCACGAACGTTGGTCGCGAATCATGCCGGTGCGGCGTCGCACTAGAGGCGGCAAACGCGGACGAGGCGTTTCACGGGCACGAACGTTGGTCGCGAATCATGCCAGTGCGGCGTCGCACTGGAGGCGGCGAGCGCGGCCGGAACGGGCGCAGACCACCGGGCCTTTGCCGCGACTCATGCCCGTGCGGCTTCGCACCCGGTGCGGCGTCGCCCCCGTTTTGGGGGGACTTTTTCCGGACCAAGGAATACCGAATCGCCCAGACGAAGACATTTATTAACTATTGCTTTGTCGCCTAAAGTAGCGTATATTAATTACGGCCTCGATTCGCACCTGAGGCTGGCGGCCACGGAGAAGGAAAGGGCGGGAACTTGAATTAACCGCCCGTAGAGTGGATCAGGGGCGCGGTCCCCAATCGCCTGGCGGGCCCTTTCAGCACCTGGTCAATTATTCTATTTGAAGAGGCGGTCAGGTCCTTCCCAGTGGCCGGACCAGGAATGATCCGGGTGACATGACCTGGGGGTAATGATGCGTCTGGAGAGTTGGTTTTCCGCCGCGGCCGCCCTGGGGGCCGCCTTGGCATGGCTTAGCCTGTCCAATCCGCTCACCCCGGCCCGGGCCGCGGACAATCCTCCCCCCAAACCCAAACCGGCCGCGGCGGCGGCCTCGAAATCCCCGGCCAGGTACGTGGGCTCCAAGAAGTGCGCCTCGTGCCACGAAGAAAACTACGGTCGCTACGTCAAGTATTCCAAGAAGAGCCGGTCTTACCGAAGCATTCGGCGCATGCAGCGGGGATTGACCGCCGCGGAGAGGCGCGACTGCTACCGCTGTCACACCACCGCATACGGGCTGCCGGGCGGCTTTGTCAGCCTGGCCGAGACGCCCCACCAACAAAACGTCGGCTGCGAGGCCTGCCACGGTCCGGGCAGCCGTCACGTCAAGAGCGAGGACAAAAAGGACATCACGCGTCAGGTGCCCAACCAGCGCTGCAAGTCGTGCCACGTGTCGGCCCGGATCAAGGCCTTCCACCACGTGCCTCTGACTTACGGCGGCGCCCACTAGGGGGACTCAAAGTGCGCCGGTTTTTAGGCTCCCTGCAGGCCAAAACATTAACGGGACTGTTCGTGGTCGTGTCGGCGGTAATTCTCCTCATCTTCGCCATCAACGACCGAAATCAGAGCCGAGGCATGCAAGCCCTGTTATCCCACTCCGGAGAAAACATGGGCCATATGACCTACGCCGGCATCCTGACCGCCATCACCCGGGGCGATGACGGGGCGGTCCGGCGTCAGATGAAGGACATCCATCGACACGTCCGGGAGGTGATGGTCCTGGTATGCGATTTCTCCGGCGAGGTGACCTACGCCACCCACCCCCAGGTGGAGCGCCAACCGGTCAGCCGGGCCATTCCCGACCCCCAGGTCAATCAGGCCCTCAAACGGGGCCTGGCCGGGAAGGCCCTCAAAACACGCTCGTTTCTGACCGACGGCCACTTGGTCAACCTGATGTTCATTCCCAACCAGCCGGCCTGTCATCATTGCCACGGCAGCAGCCGCCAGGTCCTGGGGGCGATGGTCGTCCGCCAGTCCACGGCCCAGGTGACGGCCCAGACCCGGAAGATGCGGACCGTCGGCTTGTTGATGGCCCTGGGCGGGGTGATCCTGACCTGCCTGCTTCTGTTCGTGGTCCTGCGGCGGCTGGTGAACCGGCCGGTCAGACAGATCCTGCGCGTCTCGGAGGCCGTGGCCGAAGGCGATCTCAAGCAGGAGATCACCTACCGGTCCCGCGACGAACTGGGACAACTGGCCGAGTCGCTCCGCAAGACGCTGGCCCAGATGATCGCCCGGTTCGGCGAGTCCGAGTCGGTCCGCCAAGGCATCCCCGACCCCTTTTTCACCGTTGACCGGGAGATGAACGTCATCTACCTCAATCCGGCCGCCGAGCGACTCGGCGGGCGGAAGGCCGAGGAAGTGGTCGGGCGGGCGAAGTGTCATGAAGTGTTCGGTTCCGAGGCCTGCGACGCGAACTGCCCGGTGCGGCAGGCCATGGACACGGGCCAGGCGGTGTCCGACCAAAAAATGTCGGTCCGGATCGGCGACCGGGAAATTCCGATGATGGTCAGCGCCAACGTCCTGAACGATATGGACGGGAACATCATCGGCGGCATGGAAATCCTCCGGGACATCACGGCCGATGTCCAGGCCCAGCAGGAGATCGAGCGTCATCGGACCGATTTGCTTCAGGTGGCCGGCGAGGTGACGGAAATGGCCGGGCGTCTGGCCTCGTCGGCGAGCGAGATCTCGGCCTCGACCGAAGAGATGTCCGCCGGAGCCGACTTGCAGAGCCGCACCATGGAGTCCGCGGCCCAGACGGTGGAGCAGATGAACGCCACGGTCGGGCGGACGGCCGACAACGCGGCCGCCGGCGCCGAAGAGGCCAAGGCCACGGGGGACATCGCCCTGGAGGGCGGGACCATGGTCGCCCGGACGGTGGAGGCCATCAATCAGACCAGCGAGGGCGTCACCGAGGTGGCCGGCACGGTGGCCGATCTGTCCAAAAAATCAGAGGAAATCGAAAAGGTGGTGAGGGTCATCGAGGACATTGCCGATCAGACCAATCTCCTGGCCCTCAACGCCGCCATCGAGGCGGCCCGGGCCGGGGATGCCGGCCGCGGTTTTTCGGTGGTGGCCGAAGAGGTCAGGAAGCTGGCCGAGAAGACCACCGGCGCGACCAGGGAGGTGGCCGAGACGGTGCGGGCCATCCAGGACTCGACGGCGGCCACGGTCACCCGGATGGAGCAGACCCAAGCCAACGTGACCCAGGGCGTCGAGCTGGCCTCCCAGGCGGGCGAGGTCCTGGACCAGATCGTCGAACGAGTGGGCAAGGTCTCGGTCATGATGTCCGAGATCGCCCAGGCCACGGAAGAGCAATCAGCGGCCATGAAAGACCTGGGCCAAAACGTGGACGGCATGGCCAGCGGCGCCAAGGAGGCGGCCGCCGCCGTGGGCGAAGCGGCCCAGGCGGCCAACAGCCTGTCCGACCTGGCCGCCAAACTGACGGATATCGTGGTCCGGTTCAAGACCTAGCCAATATTATCGATCGGCCTCCCGACTCGAGATGCCGACCCGGCCGGGTCGGCGTCTGTTGCCGGCGAGGCCGTTTTTGTGGTGGCCCGGCCCCGGTGGGACCAACCTGGCCGGAGCCGCAGGCTGGACTTATGGGCCGCGGCCGGTTAAAACAGGCCCATGGACGATTTCGAACCACGGTTGAGGTCCTGCTCCCGCGAAGAATTGCTCGCCGCCTGGCCGGTCTTGGCGGCCGACGTCCTGACCCAGGTGCATTCGCCCGAACCGCCCGACAAATTCGCCCGCCAACTCCGGGGCCGACCCGAGGTCGGCCGCATCTTCGACGCCTGGGACGACCTGGACGATCCCTCCCGGGGCCTGGCCTGGGGCCGACTGGGCCGGCTCTTGACCGAGGCCGCCTACGCCTCCCGGCCCTATTGCGTCCGCTGCGGGCAGTGTTGCCGCCGGGCCGGCCCGGCCCTGTTCCGGGAAGACCTGGGCCTGATCGAAACCGGGGTTTTTGCGGCGTCGCATCTGCTGACGCTACGGCCGGGAGAACCGGGGTGGTCACCCTTCGAGGACCGGGTGGTCGTCTTGGACCACGAGGTGGTGACCATCAAAACCCGGCCCGAACAGGGCTGCCTCTTTTTTGAACCCGGTCACGGCTGCCGAATCTACGAGGACCGGCCGCAGCAGTGCCGGCAACTGGAGTGCTGGAACCCGAACACCCGTGCCCTGTCGGCCTCGGACCGGCACCTGGATCGCCGGGACTTCCCACTGAATGACACCGAGCGCCGGTTCTTGAATCTTCAGGACAAACAGGCGCCCTTCGCCGCCCTGGTCGCCGCCGTCGAGGCCCATAAACAAGGTGATTCGACCGGCGTGGATCAGGCCGTCAGGCTGATCGAGATCGACCTGGGGCTGCGGCGTGACGCCCAGCAGGCCGGCCTGGACCCGGCCCACTTCGACTTCCTCTTGGGCCGGCCCCTGGTCATGGTCCTGCCGGCCTTGGGTTTCATCCTGGCCCGGGACGAGCGGGGCGCGTGGACCCTTCGGGAATCGTTGACAGAGGGATGAGTCGGCGCTTATGGGGCCACCGCGAAAAATGGAACGTCAGAGATGAGTCAGCGCTTATAGAGCCACAGCGAACAGTTATTGGCCTGACGGCCGGCGTGATCCAAAAAAACTTTTTTGCCGAGAATACGCTGGATCTCCTTTAGACGGGCCATTTCCCAGGTGAAATAGACGTCGAAGCGGTCCCGTTTGTCCGCCAGCCATGGCCAGGCGTAGCGCGATTCGCCCAGTCTGGCCGGCTCCCGGCCCGGCGGATACACGTCGTGGATCTGAATCAGACACCCGGGGCGCACCTGATCCAGCAGCCGGGCCTCGTCCAGGTACCACTGGGCGAAGGCCTGGCCGTGATCGGCGTCGATGAACAACAAGTCCACCTGGGACAGATAGTCCCAATGGCCGCCGATCAGGTCCTGGAAGTCGCCAACGAAAAACGACCAATTTTTAAGGGTCGTGTGCCGCCTCACCGCGTCCTGGATGGCGGCCTCGTAATCGACCCGGTCAAAGCTTCGATGCTCGCCTTCCCCGGGCAGGACCAGTTGCATCAGGGTGGTGCTCCAGCCCTGATGGGGGGCGCACTCGAGCACCTTTTGCACGCCGAACAGCCTAATAAGCCCGGTCAGGACGATCATGTCGAACCGGTCGTACTGGCCGTGAAGGGCCCCGCCCCGGGCGGCGTGATCGCGCCACAGCCGGCCCAAATCCCCGGCCGGGGCCGCGGCGGCCAGGGCCCGGGTCAGATCGAGGACCTCCCAGCCGCCGAAGGTCGGGCCGGTCAGTCGCCGTCCGGGGATGGTGTCCAAGCGGCGGGGCCAGAGACGCAACACGGGTCGCTCTCGGCTAATCGGCCGGAGGCGGGGTGATCGACGACCCGTCCAGGTAGGTGGTCATCATCAGGGTTCGGCCCTCGCTCGGGTCCTGGCCGAAGACCTTCTCGATGAAATTGTAGATGGCGGGGTAGCGGTTTTCCTTTTCGGCCATGGGCCAGGGGGCGGGCCTGACCACCTGTCCCGGCCGGTGGCGCTCGTCCCAGGCGTGGAAATTCTGGTCATAGCCGTCCAGGTCGGCGCTCAGAACCACCGAACAGGACCGCTTGTAGCCCCAGGCGGAAAAGGCCGTGAAGTGGGGATAGATGGTGATGACCCACTTGCCGGCCTCGAGGGCCCGCATCAGGTGGCTGAGCCCCCCGTCCAGGCCGATAAAGGTCCGGGCCCCGTCCAGGACGGCCAGGAGCTGCCGGACCGGCAGCCGGTGGGGGATGAACTCGTCCACGCCGGGCACGGCCCGGTCCGAGCCCAGTTGGATCACGTGGAAGTATTTACCGAAGACCTCGACCAGCGGCGACCAAAAATCGTCCTCCAGATCGTAACCGAGGGTCTGGTCGCCCTCCTTGTACGGGGCCAGGATGAGGTTGGGCTTGGCCGCGGACAGGATGTCGTCCCCCAGCTTCTTTTCCTCGTCCGTCAGGATCAACCAGGGCCGGTCGCCCCCTTGGGGGGCATGGTAGAAGATGGACAGGGCCTCGATGAAATTGAGGACCATGTCCGACAGCGGCCGCTCGGCCGCGTCGTCCACGTCGAACACGACCTGCTGGATGTCCTCGGGAAAGACAATCACCCGCCGGCTCAGATCGCGACTGATCCGGTACCTGTCCTCGTCGGGCAAAGGGATGTTGGCGGTCTTCACCTTGCCCACCAGGGGCAGGTTGGCGAACAGGTCCGGGAAGGGGGTGTAGACCTCCATGTCCGGCCGGTCCAGGTTCCGGAGCAGACCGGTCACCAGCAGGTTGTCCCCCAGGGCGAACTGGTCGGCGTTGATCAGCCCGATCCGGTTACCATCGAGGTGGATGATGATCGGCCGGACGAACTTCGTGAAACCGTGGGCTCCGGGGCCGAAGGGGTCGGTCATGGTTCACGTCCTGCGGCAAGGGGACTGATCGGTGGTCCGAGATGGGCGCCGGATCAGGTCCGGTAATCTTCCTCTTCAAAGTCCTCCATCCCGGCCAGGTTGTGGTTCAACTCGCCGATGGCGGCCACCAGGCTTATCCGGGAGCAGGGCTCGAAGGCCGGACACTCGGCGCACTGGATCTTGAGTTGCCTTTCCTGCTCGTACAGCTCCTCGTCATCGAGCTGAACGACCGCCTCCGCCTCCTCGAACAGTTCGGTCAGTCGATACTGCATGTCGCCGAAGCAGTCCGGATACTCCATGGTCCGCCCCCGGAACAAAGGTTGACGGGCAATGTTCAGGCCCCCCGGGGCCGGGAGATGGCCGGCAACGGGGGCCGCAAATTGAACCCGGGTTCACCCCGGCCCTCCGGGGCCGGGAGGTGGCACCACCTTGACACGGCCCGCCAGGGTTTGTCAACCGGGGCGGACGCCCCGGTATATCGACCAACCGGGCGGGTTCTGGTATGATGGGACGGTCGATTTGGGCCAATCACCCGGGGGCCGCCCGTGAACGTCCTGATCCACATCTGCTGCGCCCCGTGCGCCATTTATCCCCTGTCCGTGCTGCGCGGCGAGGGGGCGGCGGTCAGGGGACTGTGGTTCAACCCCAACGTCCAGCCCTACACCGAGTGGCGGCAGCGGCTGGACACGCTTCAAAAATGGGCCGCTGACGAGGACCTGGCCCTGATCGAGATGACCGACTACGACGTGGTCGACTGGCTCCGGCGCATGGCCTGGCGCGAGGCCGAGCGGTGCCGCATCTGCCACCACCTCCGCCTGGAGCGGGCGGCCCGGGTGGCCCGACGGGGGAAGTTCGACGCCTTCACCACGACCCTGCTCTATTCCAAGAGGCAGGACCACGACCTGGTGCTCGAGATCGGCCGGGCCGTGGCCGCGGACCAGGGGGTGCCGTTTCTGGAGCGCGATTTTCGTCCGGGCTGGAGAGCGGGTATCGAGGCCAGCCGGAGGTTGGGCCTGTACCGCCAGGCCTACTGCGGGTGCATCTACAGCGAACAGGAACGGTTCACCGGGCGTCAAAAAGATGACGCCGCGCCGCCGTCGCCCGGGGCCGAAATGGGCCACCAGGGGCCATGAAGGCGTCGTTACGGCCCGCTCGGCCCGTTTTTCAGACTATTTCGAGCCGGCGGCCCCAACAGGTCCGAGGTTGGTATAATTATTGACTATTGGAGCAAACCGTGGAACGCCTGCGCGAACACGTGAGACATCAGCGTCAACTACCCGTCAGGTGGACGGCCGGCGGGGCGTCGTCGGGGGACGAGACCTGGTCCCCGGGAACGATCGAGAACCTGAGCGGCGGCGGCCTGCGGTTAAGACTGCCCCGTTCGGTCCCGGTGGGGACGAACCTCAAGGTGATGATATTGCTGGACGGCTATCGGCTCGAGGGGGACGATCTGGTGCCGACCGAGGGCCAGGGCCGGGTGGGCTGCCTGTGTCGGGTGATCTGGTCGGAATCGATTGGCCGGGATGAAGTGGCCTGCGGCGTCCGTTTCGTCGGGCGCGTCCTGGCCGCCGATCCGGGGGAGGAGACATGACCCAAAATCTGCCCCAGATAAATCTGGAACTCAACCGCGGCACCTTCCGCATCCACACCGACCAGGCCGTTTACCACATCCTGGTCCGGCCGGAAAGCACCCTGAGCCAGGTGGTCGACCAAATCATCGACCAGGGCCTGGGCGAGACGCCGAGCCCGCCGACCAGCCTCGACTGGCCGGACAACGGGGCCGAACTCGAGCCCTCCCCGGCAAGCGGTTTCTACCGCGACTTGTCCGAGGACATGTACCGGGAGATCGGCCGCCTGGCCCGAGAGCTGTCCGTGTCCCTCAAGGACGTCACCATCGACCAGGTCAAGGACCTGGACCTGGAGGCCACCGGTCGCCGGCTCGAGGCGGCCAAGGGGGAACTCCAGGACGTGGTGGACATGACCGAACGGGCCACCATGGACATCATCGACCGGACCGAGGCCATCCAACAGGAGTGCGCCGGCGTCACCGACCACGTCGAACGCCTGCGCGGGCTGGACCTCGAGGGCTCGGCGCCGGAATTGCTCGACGAGCTGGCCGCGGCCGCGACCGCCTACCAGACCCTGGTCGGCCTGGCCAACCGGGCCGTGGCCGTGGCCGAAAACGTGGCCCCGGCCCCGGCGGCGCCTGCTCCGGAGCCCGCCCCTGAGACGCCTCCGCCGTCGGAGCCGGTCACCAGGCAAGTCCTGGACGTGCCCTGGGACGGCCTCTTTCAGTCGCTCTACGAGTTCTGTACCAACGAGGTCGTCAAAAAGCACATCCAGGGCATGGGGCAGAGCCCGGACCAGTTCGACCTCGAACTCTTCCGGCAGCGGCTCCGCCAGGTGACCGAGGAACTCACCCCGGACGAGGACAACTTCATCGCCATCCCGCTGGCCAAGGTTTTCGAACTGCTCTTCAAGAGCACCGGGAACGAGGACTTCCACCAGCTCCTGCGCAAGATGAACTCCACCATCGCCAAGATATTTCTGGAGCCCGACCTGACCGTCGAGCCGCAGACCACCGAGATAACCGAGACCCCTCCGGCCCCGCCCGCGCCGGAGCCGGCCGCGTCCGAAGTCATCACCCCGTCCCCGGCGGACGCGGACCTGCCCGAGGACCTGGCCCAAACCCTGGCCGAGATGAAACAGGTCCTCCAGGACATTCCTTCGGCCGAGCGGGTGACCGAGGCCGCCACGGAGATCGCCCAGGCGACGCTGCTGGGTCCGGACCTGAAATTGGACCTGTCCGGATCGGCCCAGGCCGTGGCCGTGACCATGGGCCGCATCAACGAGCACGTCACCGCGATCATCGAGAGCCTGACCTTCCAGGATCTGTCCGGTCAGCAGATCAAGCGTATCGTCTCCCTCATCGGCGATTTCCAGGTCCAGGTTCTGGCCCTGGTGGTGTCCTTCGGGTCCCGCATGCGGACCTACCGGGAGCGGGGCGACCTCAGCCTGGACGAGGGCTCCAAGGTGGCCCAACGGGACGTGGACACCATGCTGGATCGGATCAAGACCGGCGACGAGGAGGGCGAGACCGGCGCCGCGCTGGATCAAAACGAAGTCGACAGGATTCTGGGGGAGATGGGATTCTGAGCGGGCCGGTATCTGGCGGGCCTTGGTCGACGTCCCGGCCGGCCGCGGCGGGCACGTCGAGGGCCATCGCCGGTCCGATTTTATTTCAGGGTCGTATTTCGCCCCAGAAGTGGGCCGCCATCCAGACGACGATCCCGGCGGCGATCAGCGACCAGCACGCCGCTTCCAACACGCCCCGCTTCAGACCGGCGGGCCGGCCCTCGACCGGGCGGCGTTCGGCGATCCGGACGGCGCATAGCGCCCCGGCCGGCAGGATCAGCAGCCAGGTCAAGGCCTCCAGCCCCAGCGGCCACGAATTCAGATGACCGCCGCGCAGCCCGGCCGCGATCAGACCAATAGTTATGCCCCACCCCGCCCCCAGCGCCGTGGCCAAGCGTCCGGCCGCCAGAATGCCGCACACCGCGGCCGGGACCACGGCCACCGACCAGGCCAGGAGCCCGAAGAGGCCGTGTTGATACATGTTGGTCGGGGAGAAACCGGAAGGCGTCAGGGACCCCAGGACGAACAAGAGCGGCCCGCCGACCAGCCACCACGCCGCGGCCGGGCCGAACCCGGACCAGCGAGACGGGGCGTCCATGACGCTCAGCCGGCGACCGTCTCCGGCCGGAGGCCCTGGGCCATCCTGACCAGGGCGGCGAATTCTTCCTCGGTAAAGGGCTTCCGCCGCCGAAACTCGGGATCAAAGGCGTTGTCGGGCCGGAAATTCTGCAGGCGCCACTTGAGTCCGGGCGGGACGTAACCGGCCATTTGGTCCAGGGCATTGTCGTCGTGCAGCCCGGGCACGACGGTGGTCCTGAGTTCGGCCGACGGGGATTTGGCCACGATGTCGATGGACCGCGACACGGCCAATACGTCGGCCTCGGGACCGGCGAGGAGGGCGTAGGGCGCGGGCTCGAGGACCATCTTGAGGTCCAGGGCGACGTGGTCCACCAGTTCCCGGGCCAACACCTCGGCGATGACGTCGGGCCGGGAGCCGTTGGTGTCCAGCTTGACCGCCAGACCGGCGTCCTTGAGGGCCTCGAGCAGCCCGAACAGACGCGGGTGGAGGGTCGGCTCGCCGCCGGTGACGCACACCCCGTCCAACCAGGGCCCGAAGGCGCCCAGGCGGCTCAGCACCGCGGCCAGGGGAATCGTCTCGAACTGGTCCGGATCGGAGATCAGGGCGTGGTTGTGGCAGTAGGGGCACCGGAAATTGCAGCCCGGTAGAAAAAGGACCGCCGCCACCCGGCCGTCCCAGTCCACGAACGACGTCTCGACGAAACCCTTGATCGGCGGCCCCTCGGTCGGCGGGCGGCCCGGCTGATCCGTCCCCGGAGAAAACGCGCCCTGGGGCGGCCGATCGGCCCCCGGGCCCACCGGGCGTATGCGGCCGCTCTCAGTTGGCACTTTGGTCCAAGCAGCGGCGAAGGAAGCGTTCGATGCGCAGTTGACCCGCCAGGTGGGAGGAATCGTCCAGGACCAGGATCGGCAGCACCTGCTCGGCGGTCTCCACCAGCTCGTGCCAGGCCAGATGGGCCAGCGCGGCGGCGTTATCCAACGTTTCCACCTCGACTCCCAGCGCCATCAGGTCGAAGCCGTTCTTGATCACCTCGCATTTATGGCACCCGGGCTTGGTGAACAGCGTCATGCCCCAAAACCTCCCCTCGACAACGTCCGACCTTGACTGCTCAGGCGGCGGCGAACTGATTCGGGTTGCGATACCGATCCCGCAGTTCGCCCAGCTTGCCCTTGTTCCAGGAACTGATTTTGGTGAAGTACCCGGTGATGCGGGTGATGCCTTCCACGTCTTCCGAGTCGCAGTAGACACAGGTGTCGGTCAGTCCCCGGGTGGTCCGGCCGCAGGCCCTGCAACTGGTGAACTCGGGCGAAAAGGCGATCTGGTCGTTTTTCGAGTGCTTGAAGGTCTTGACGATGAAGGCGGCCAGGGCGGCCGGCGAGGGCCTGGCCTCGCCCAGCCAAATGTGGGTGATGGACCCGGCCTCGATGAGCGGGTGGAATCGGCCCTCGAACCGGACCCGGTCGATGGGACTCAGGTTCGAGCCCACGTTGTACAGGGTCGAGTTGGTGTAATAGACCTGGTTGCGCAGCAGGTCCCCCTTGACGATGTGCTTGGCCTGTTCGGTGTACGCCTCCAGGTCCAGCTTGGCGAAGCGGTAGGCCGTGGACTCGGCCGGGGTCTGCTCCAGGACGAAGTTGAGGCCGTGCTCGACGCTGAGCTTGGCCGCCACCAGGTTCTGGTGGGCGATAATCCTGAGCCCCAACCGAAAGGCCTCTTCGGACTGGTGGAGTTCCTGGCCGGCGTGGTACTGGACCATTTCGTTCAGGCCGACCATGCCGATCAGGTGGGTCGCCCGGTGCATCCTTAGGTATGATTCGCCGTCGAGGTCCATGGCCAAGAGCGACAGGGGACCATTGTGGCCCAGGGCCAGCAGCTTCTCGATGAAGTGGCGCTTCTGGAGGTGGGCCTCGGCGGCCAGGTGCATTTGCCTGGTCAACAGATCGAACAGGGCCGCGTCGTCGCCCTCGGCCTGATAGGCGATCCGGGGCAGGTTGAGGGTCACGTTCTGCAGGGCGCTGTAACGCATCTTCCAGGGCGTCTTGGCGTCCTCCAGATCGGACTTCTCCAGCTTGAACGACAGCCGGCAGCACTCGCTGATCTTGGCCGTCTCGCCCCGGTCGAAGATGAAGTAGGTGTTGCCCTTCTCGGCGGCCACCCGGCAGATGAGCTCCAGGAAGTCCTCGTGGCCGGGGGTCTGGAAGAACTTCTCGGTGATGTGGACCAGGGGTTTGGGGAAGAAGAAGGGCCGGCCCGAGCCGTCGCCCTCCAGATAGACCTCGAACAGCTTCCAGACGAAGAGCCGGGCCTGTTCGGCGTAATCGCCGTAGGTCTTCCCGGTGTACTCGCCGCCGGGACCGATGGCCGGCACGTCCTCGAAGTGCTTGGGCACCTCCCAGTAGAGGTTGATGTCGGTGAACACGGCCTGTCCGCCCCGGGCCACCGCCTGCTGGGAGAACTCGAAGATGAGTATCTGGGCCAACTGCTTCAGCTCCCGCTCGCCCATGCCCGTCAGATAGGGCGCGAAGAAGAGGTTGACCGCGTCCCAGCCGATGGCCCCGGCGAAATGGCACTGGAGGCTGGCCGCGAACTTGACCATGTGGGCCAGGAGGACCTCGGGGTGCTTGGCCGGCTTGGCCATGGCCAGGGAATTGGGCAGGTTGAGGCCGTAT
>JAHJDS010000583.1 GCA_018812395.1 Pseudomonadota bacterium | reverse complement strand
GCGGCGACGCCGCCGGCCTTATCGTCGATCAGACCCGCCAGACGACGATGAAGACCAGGGTGGTGGCCCACTCCCAGCAGGTGGTTCGCTTCGACCGGGAGAGCCGGACGCCGATCGACGACGACGTGGCCGAGCGCATCCTGGGTTACGTCGAGCAACACATGGACCGCTGGGAGGCGGTCATCATTTCGGACTACGGCAAGGGCGTCGTCTCGCCGGGACTGATGTCCGGCCTGCGCCGGATAGTCCTCGGCCAAGACAAGGTCGTCGCCGTGGACCCCAAGATCGATAATTTCGAGTTCTATCGGGGCGTGAGCGTCATCACCCCCAACCACCACGAGGCCGCCGTGGGGGCCAAGATGGCCATCAAGAGCGACGACGACCTGCGGCTGGCCGGGCGGCGGTTGCTCGAGAATTTCGCGCTGCCCTGGGTCCTGATCACCCTGGGTGAACGGGGCATGGCCCTGTTCTCGGCCGAGGACCCGTCCGATTATCGGCCCATCGACACCGTGGCCCGCGAGGTCTTCGACGTCACCGGCGCCGGCGACACGGTCATCGCCGCCCTGACCCTGGGCCTGGCCGTGGGCCTGCCCATGTATCAGTCGGCGCTGCTGGCCAACTACGCCGCCGGCCTGGCCGTGGGCGAGGTGGGCACGGCCGCGGTCAGCGTCGATATGCTGCGCAAGACGGTCGAGTCGGGCATCGTCAAGCCCAACCACGCCGACCCCCAGGGGAAGCCGAGGTAATGGCCCGTTATCTGGTCACCGGCGGAGCCGGATTCATCGGCTCGAATCTGGTCGAGGCCCTCCTGGAACGGGGCGGGGAGGTCCGGGTCCTGGACGATCTGTCCACCGGGAGCGAGGCCAACCTGAAGGCCGTGGCCGGGAGCGATTTGGAGGCCATCGAATTCATTCACGGCGACATCCGCGACCTGGAGACATGTCGTCGGGCCTGCCGCCGGATCGAGTTCGTGCTTCACCAGGCGGCCCTGGGCTCGGTGCCCCGGTCGATCGACAACCCGGTGCCCACCCATCAGGTCAACGCCGGCGGTACGCTGAATATGCTGGTCGCCGCCAGGGAGGTCGGAGTGAAGCGGTTCGTCTCGGCCTCGTCGTCCTCGGTCTACGGCAACCCGGCCGACGGCTCGGCCCCCAAGGTCGAGACCCAGGCGGTGAGCCCCCTGTCGCCTTACGCCGTGAGCAAGGTCGCCGCCGAGAACTACGCGACCGTGTTCTGGGGAATTTACGGCCTGCCGACCATATCGCTCCGATACTTCAACGTCTTCGGCCCCCGCCAGGACCCCCACTCGGCCTACGCCGCGGTCATCCCCAAGTTCCTCTACGCCCTGCTCGAGGACCGCCGGCCCCAGGTGCACGGTGACGGGCGGCAGAGCCGGGATTTTTCTTACGTGGACAACGTGGTCCAGGCCAACCTGGCCGCCTGCCGGACCGAAGAAGGTTTTGGCGAGGTGTACAATGTGGCCTGCGGGGAGAGGCACACCCTCCTGGACCTGCTGCGGCTCCTGGGGGAACTCACCGGCCGGACGCCCGACCCGGAGTTCATTGACCCCCGGCCGGGCGACGTGCGCCATTCCCTGGCCGAGATCTCGAAGGCGGCCCGGGTGCTGGGCTACCGGCCCCGGGTGGACTTCCCAACGGGCCTTCAAAAAGTCGTCGAGCTGGCCCGGCGGTGCGGGTATCTGACCCCATAACCAAGGGACCACGGCCACGGACGCCGCATCGGGCGGCCGATGAAGGAGAGATGAATCTTGAACATCTGCGTCGTGGGAACCGGTTACGTCGGTCTGGTCACCGGGACGTGTTTCGCCGAGTTCGGCCTGAACGTGGCCTGCGTGGACAAGGACCGGTCCAAGATCGAGGCCCTCGAAAACGGCCGGATTCCGATCTATGAGCCCGGCCTGGGCGAATTGGCGGCCAAGAACGTCAAGGAAGGCCGGCTCCGGTTCTCGACCGATATCCCCGAGACGCTCCGGGGCTCGCTGGTGGTCTTCATCGCCGTGGGCACCCCCCAGGACCAAGACGGCTCGGCCAATCTCGAATACGTGCTCGAGGTCGCCGCCGAGGTGGGCCGCAACCTCAACGGCTACAAGGTCATCGTCACCAAGTCCACCGTGCCGGTGGGCACCGGCCGCCGGGTCGAAGAGATCATCGCCCGGGAAAGCGGCGGGAGCACCAAGTTCGACATCGCCTCGAACCCGGAGTTCCTGCGCGAGGGCTCGGCCATCGAGGATTTTTTGCGGCCCAACCGGGTGGTCATCGGCGCGGACACCGAGCAGGCGGTCGCCATTCTGCGGGACCTCTACCGGCCGCTGTACCTCATTGAGACGCCGTTCGTGGTCACCACCGTCGAGACGGCCGAACTGGTCAAGTACGCCTCGAACGCCTTTCTGGCCACCAAGATCAGCTTCATCAACGAGATGGCCAACCTGTGCGAGCTGGTCGGGGCCGATGTCCACGCCGTGGCCAAGGGCATGGGCCTGGACCAGCGCATCGGCCCCAAATTCCTCCATCCCGGACCGGGCTACGGCGGGTCGTGCTTTCCCAAGGACACGGTGGCCCTGTGCCGGGCGGCCCGGGACGCGGGGTACGAGTTCAAGATCGTCGAGGCGGTCTGCGAGGTCAATCGCGTCCAACGCCGGCGAATGACGGATAAGATCGTGCGGATCGCGGGCCCGGTCGAGGGCCAGAGGATCGGTTTTTTGGGGCTGACCTTCAAGCCCAACACCGATGACATGCGCGACTCCCCGGCGGTGGACATCATCCGGGACCTCCAAAACTCGGGGGCCCGGGTCCAGGCATTTGACCCGGCCGGCATGGACGAGGCGCGAGAGGTGCTGCCCGAGGTGACCTATTGCGCCGACGCCTACGAGGCGGCCGCCGGCGCGGACGCCGTGGTGCTGATCACCGAGTGGAACCAGTTCCGAAACCTCGACCTCGAGCGCGTCAAGTCCCTGATGCGCGGCCGGGTGTTCGTGGACCTGAGAAACGTCTACGAGCCCGAGCGCATGCGGCGCCTGGGCTTCACCTACGAGGGCGTCGGCCGGGGGGCGGGCGGATCGCCGGAGAAGTGACCCGTGAGCCGCTTGGTTGAACCGACGCCCGCCAAACTGGTGGTCGGGGTCATTTACGCGTTGCAGGACGTTTTCGAGGCGGCGCTTTGTCGGCTGGTCGATTGCCTGGGCGAGGTGGACATCCTCGGCGCCCGGCTGGCCTTTGACCAGACCGATTACTACACGCCCGAGATGGGACCGGGGCTGTGGCGGCGCCTGGCCGCCTTCCGGGACCTGATCGATCCCGGAACTCTCGGGCCGATCAAGCGGCGGACCGCCATGATCGAGGCCGAGTTTTCAAAACAAGGGCGGCGGCAGGTCAACCTGGATCCGGGATCCGTCACCCTGGAGCGGCTGGTCCTGGCCACGGGCAAGAATTTCGTCCATCGGGTCTATCTGGGACAGGGGGTCTACGCCGACCTGACGCTTGTTTTCGAGCGGGGGCGGTGGCGACCTTTGCCCTGGACCTATCCCGATTACGCCGGGGAGGAGCTGAGGTCCCAGTTGGAGATGATCCGTCGAAAACTGAAACACCAGTTGTCGGAAATCAAGCGGTTGCCCGGTGAGGGTTCTTGGCCCGTGTCGGCGAACGCACTAACGCCGAGGGAATAGAATGGTCTTGTCCATGACCGGCTTTGGCCGGGCGGAAACGGAAATCAACGGGCGCCGGTTCAGCGTCGAGGTCAGATCGGTCAACAGCCGGTTTCTGGAGTTCAAGGTCCGCCTGCCCCGGCGCTACCAGGTCTGGGAGGAGCACGTCCGGCCCCTGGTCCAGACCCGGTGCGGCCGGGGTCGGGTGGACGTCCTGGTGGTGGTCGACGGCTATGATTCGGGCGCCCGGGTCACGATCAATCGGGACGCGGCCCGTCGTTATCACGCCCTCCTCCAGAGGCTGAAGGCCGAACTGGGGCTGGACGGACCGGTCAAATTGTCGGACGTGGTCTCCGGTCCGGACATGCTGGTCGTCAAGGAGGAGAGCGAGGACCTGGCCGCGTTGTGGGTCGAGGTCGAGCCGGTCATCGGGGAGGCCCTGGACGGCCTGGTCGCCATGCGCCGGGCCGAGGGCCGGACCCTGGCCGAGGATCTACTGTCCCATCTTGGCGCCCTGGACGGGCGGCTCGACCGGGCCCGGACCCGGGTCGACGAGAACTCGGCCCTGGCCGGCGAGCGTCTCAAGGAACGTCTGGAAAAATGGCTCGGCGGCGTCGAGATCGACCCGGAACGACTGATCCAGGAGGTGGCCATCGTGGTCGATCGCCTGGACGTCAGCGAAGAGCTGGTCAGGGCCGGCAGTCACATCGAGCAGTTCCGGAAACTGATCGAGACCAACGGGCCGGTCGGCCGCAAGCTCGAGTTTTTGCTCCAGGAGCTTCACCGGGAGGTGAACACCCTGGGCTCGAAATCGGCCGACGTCGAGTTGTCTCAACTGGTAGTGGACATGAAGTCGGATTTGGAAAGACTGCGGGAGCAGATTCAGAACGTGGAGTGAAAAATGGCGATCAAGCTTCTGAACATCGGTTTCGGTAATACGGTGGTGTCCGAGCGGGTCGTGGCCATCGTCAGTCCCTCGACCGCGCCCATGAAGCGGCTGCGGGAGGAGGCCCGGCTGGACAAGCGGCTGGTCGACGCCACCCACGGTCGGCGGACGCGTTCGATCATCGTCACCGACACCAACCATATCGTGTTGTCGGCCATTCAGGCCGAGACCATGGCCGAGCGCCTCAGATCGGGAGCCGATGACTGACCAGGCCCCAAACCCCCCTCCGGGCGACTTGTTCGTGGTCTCGGCGCCCTCAGGCGCGGGCAAGTCAACGTTGCTGCGGCGGCTGCGGGATGAATTGCCCGACCTGGTGGTCTCGGTGTCCCACACCACCCGGCCCCGGCGGCCGGACGAAACCCACGCCCGGGACTACTTCTTTGTCGGCCGCGACGACTTCCAGGCCATGGTCGACCGGGACGACTTTCTGGAACACGCCCTGGTTTTCAACCAGGACCACTACGGCACGGCCCGCCTTCCGGTGGTCGAGGCGCTGGGGCGGGGCCGAGACGTGTACCTGGACATCGATCCGGCCGGGATGCGCCAGGTCAAGGCGGCCTGGCCGGGCGCGGTGACGATCATGCTCCTGCCGCCGAGCTTCGAGGAACTCGAGCGCCGGCTGCGGGGGCGGGGGACCGAATCCGAGGAGGACGTCCGGCGTCGTCTGGACACGGCCCGGGCCGAGATCGACGCGGCCCCGGAGTATGATTACCTGGTCGTCAATGACGATCTGGCCCGGGCGGTCGAGGCGGTGGGGGCCATTATTAGGGCCCGCCGGTCCCGCCGGGAAAGAGTATGGCCGACCATCCAGTTGATACTGACTTGATCTACGGACGCCACGCGGTCAAGGCGGCCCTGAGAGGGCAACCGGGCCGGGTTCGGGAACTGATCCTGGCCCAGGGCCGCCGGGCGGACGTCGAGGAATTGCTCGGGCTGGCCCGGGCCGCCGGGGTGCGCGTCCGACGGCGGCCCAGACCGGAGCTGGATCGACTGACCGGCACCACGGCCCACCAGGGGCTGGCCCTGATCGTCGACCCGATCCCCTTTGTTTCCTGGGAAGAAGTTATAAGCCGGGTGGGGCAGGGCGACCGCCCCCCCCTGGTAGTGGTGGCCGACGGAATCCAGGACGCCGGCAACCTGGGGTCGATCATCCGCAGCGCCTGGTGCGCCGGGGCGGACGCCCTAATCATCCCCAAGGACCGGGCGGCGTCACTCACCGGCGCGGTGGCCAAGGCCTCGGCCGGTGCGGCGTTTGTGATGTCCGTGGCCCGGGTGACCAACCTGACCGAGGCCATTAAAATGCTCCAGGAGGCCGGGCTGTGGGTCATCGGCCTGGACCCGGCCGGCGACCAGGTGCTCTACGAGGTCGATTTGAGAGCGCCGACGGCCCTGGTGGTCGGCGGCGAGGACAAGGGGCTGAGACCCCGGGTCAGGGGCGCCTGCGACGTGGTGGCCCGACTGCCCATGCCAATCGCCCCTAATGCCGAGGCCGGGGAAGGGCGGTCCCTGAACGCGGCCGTGGCCGCGGCGGTGGCCCTGTTCGAGGCGGTCAGGCAGCGGCGGCCTGACCGGGAGGGCGACCTCCCACAAAGACCTTGATCCGGGAATCATCGGTCATGGTAACATCTCGATCAACAATCCACTTTTCATTCCAAGGAGTCCCCGATGCGGTCCATCAGAGTCTGTGTCATCATCCTGGCCGTGCTGAGTATGGCCGTTGTGGTTCGTTCCGCCCCGGACAAGCCCCGGGCGCCCCACGCCGCCTGGGTGGTCCCATCCAGCGCCGCCGACCCCATGTTCACCCCTCTGGAACGGGGCGCCTGTCCGGCCCGCGCGGTTAAGAAAAACTCCCAATGCCTGTGGTGCCCGCCGGACTACCACGGCCACGTCAAGATAAAGGGTACCTGGCTGTGCTATCGCTGTCGGGCCAAGACCAAGGCCGACCTCAAAGGGGTGGGCGTGATCTCCGCCCAGGGGCGGCTGTGGTGCGTCAAGTGCCGGCCCGGCTACCGCTGGGGCGGCCGCGGGTGCGTCAAATAGGCTGTATCTCCGCTTGGTCGGTAACCGGATGTTCCATTGACGAACGCTCGTTGAGGAGGCAGTTGTGAAAAGACTCGCTTGGGCGAGAATGACGGCGGTTGTCCTGGCCGCGGCGCTGTTCTTGTTCACCGCTCCGACGGCCGGTTTGACCAAGAAACCGGTTCCTCCACCCTGGGGGAAAAAGGTCTGTCAGAAATTGGGCCTGATGTGCGCCGCCTTTGGTAAGGTGGGCGGGAACATGACGATGATGGGATTCGTGGCCGATCCAAAACCGTTGACCGCCCTGGGGTTCGTCGGCCTGAGCAAGGGACCGCACCGGGCCCACGTGGAGAAGCTGCCTGACGGGCGGTTCAAGGTTTCGACCAGGTCCATGACCGATCGAAACGCCACGCCCCAGGTCAAGATCATCTCCCTGAACCAGTGATTCCCACGGGTTCGCTTTGCGTCCCAATGACCCCCGGGGAATGATCCGGGCTAGGCCTTGACCAGGAGGGCCACCCGGGCGCCCAGGCTATTGGATTGCTCGGCCTTCTCGAAGCCGGCGTCCCGGGCCAGGGCCAGGCTTTGATCGTAATCGGCCGGCTTGACGTGCCCCTTGGGCTCCTTGACCAGCAGACGGCCGCCCGGCTTGAGGGCCGCCCGAACCTCTTTGAAAAAGCGGTCTTGATCCGGGACCTCGTGCACCACGTATATGGCGGTCGCGAAATCGACGGTCTCCGCCAGGTCGTCGAGACCCAAGCCCTGGCCCGGCGAAAGACGCCGCTCGATGCGGTCCAGCAGGCCCGCCCGCCGGGCCCGACGCTCCAGGCCTTGGAGCATCCGCTCCTGGATATCGACGACGACCACCCGGCCGGTCGGGCCGACCATTCGGGCCAGGGGCAGGGTGAAATAACCCATGCCGCAGCCGGGCTCCAGGACGACCATGCCCGACTGGACATACGGTCCCAAAATTTTTTGGGGGTTTTCCAGGAACCGACGAATGGGATTGACAAACAAATAGCCGACCCACCAGGGACAGACGTGATCGTTCATGGCCAACCTTTACAGAATGGGGAACTACAGAATGGGGGAACGCGCCTTATTGATAACGTCAGAATATAGACCGCGTTGGTTACAAAAATCAAACACCACCGGCGGGGCAGAAATACCCGGCG
>JAHJDS010000582.1 GCA_018812395.1 Pseudomonadota bacterium | reverse complement strand
GTCTGGATCATCGAGATGGCGTCCGAGGCGTTACGGATACCCTGGTTGAGCACCGCGATGTCGGCCCGCATCAGCTCCCGGACGGCCAGGCCGGCGGCGTCGTCCGCGGCCGAGTTGATCCGCAGGCCCGACGACAGGCGCTGGGTCGATTTGGCCAGCATGTTGAACACGGTGCCCAGGTTCCGGGCGGCGTTCATGGCCATCATATTGTGGTTGATGATCAGGGACATTACTTTTCCTCCATGAAAAGTGTGTGGATAAACGAGGCCTCCGTGCCTCGCCAAAGGCGATCCCTAAGTGCCCACGGATTCACCTCACCTCCTTTGGGGCGAAATTGGGATCACCTCACTCGCCACACTTATCGGCGCTAATTTTGGGCGGATAAAGACAGACGGACGTCCGGCCCCCCGGCCGGGCGTCAAGGCGGGCACAACTAGTTGAATATCAACTCGATATCGTCAAAAAAGAACTCTCGACCCGATGGCCTCCCTTTCCGGTTTTTTCCGAAGCTTGATACCGTTTTTCTTATCGACCGAAGCTTGACCGGGCTTGAGGCCTTTTTACGTCCAACTCCCCGCCTTTTCCGGTCCGCCTGCCGCGAAATACTTCCAGATATCACCGCCGGCCGGTGTAGACGTGACCGTAGTCGGTCAGGCTGAGCGCCCGGCCCTCCCGGAAGCGTTTGGCCCAAGTCACCTGACCGAAATAGAGGACGTGGTCGCCCGGGGTGAAGGTGTCGACCAGGCGGCACTCCAGGGCGGCCAGGGTGTCCGGTAGGAGGGGCAGGCCCTGGGGCGAGGGTTCGATCACCAGGTCGCGCAGCCTGGTCCGGGGCGGCCCCTTGAGCCGTTGGATCAACCCGATATCGTCGGCGGGCAACAGATGCAGGACAAAGCCCCTGGTCTGTTCCAGGGGCGTCCGGAAGCGGCGGTTGTGACGGACGGCCATCATCAGCAGCGGCGGCTCGGCCGAGACCTGGCTGACCATGGACACGGCCATGACCGCCGGTCGTTCGACCCGGCCGCTGGTGACCACGTACAGGCCGTTGACCACCCCGGTCAAAACCCGGGTGATCGGTCCTTCTTCCCGGCCGGGATCGATGTCAATCGGTTGGTGAGTCACGGCGGCGCCTTCGTCCTCCATAGGTTCGCTTGTAGCATGTCCGTAGGGTCTAATCAACCGCCCGGACACTCGGGGAAATTGATTGCCGTTTCGATCCCAGGGTGCTAGAGTACGTCCCCGGAGGGCGTAAGCCTCGGTTTCGGCTTTGGTTTCAGAGGGAGACGGGGGCTTCGCGGCCCCCCGCAGGCGGTGTTTTCAGTCGGGGGAGGCGTTGGGCCGATCCAACCCCTATACGGCCGATCGTTTCAGTCGTCGGGCCAAGGCCGAGGGATACGCCGCCCGCTCGGTTTACAAGTTACAAGAGATGGACCGCCGCCACTCGCTGTTGCGGCCGGGGGATCGGGTCCTGGACCTGGGCTGTCATCCCGGTTCGTGGCTCAAGTACGCGGCCGACCGGGTGGGACGTCGGGGCCGGGTAATCGGCGTGGACCTCGAGCCGACGCCGGCCGCGGCGGCCAACGTGCGCACCGTGGCCGCCGATGTCTTTGCCCTCGAGCCCGAGAGCCTGGGTCCGGACGAGTTCGACGTGGTCCTGTCCGACATGGCGCCCTCGACCATTGGTCACGCCTTCACCGACGCCGCCCGCTCGGCGGCCCTGGCCGAACGGGCCCTGGAACTGGCCCTCCGGCTGCTGAAGCCCGGCGGGCGATTCGTGGCCAAGATCTTCCTGGGCGAGGGCGAAGCCCGGCTTCGGGACCTGGTCCGGGGCCATTTCGGTCGGGTCAAGTTCGCCAAGCCGACGGCGGTCCGGCGGCGCAGCCGGGAAGTGTATTTAATCGCCCTGGATCGTCGGGGCCGGGAGGGGGCCGAGGGCGAGAAGGGAGAGAAGTAATGTCGGGTCATTCCAAATGGAGCACCATCAAGCGCAAAAAGGGCGCCGCCGACGCCAAGCGGGGCAAGATCTTCACCAAACTCATCCGCGAGATCACCGTGGCGGCCAGGACCGGCGGGGGCGACCCGGACGGCAATCCGCGGCTGCGGACGGCCATCCTGACCGCCAAGGCCGAGAACATGCCCAAGGACAACATCGACCGGGCCATCAAGAAAGGGACCGGCGATCTCGAAGGCGCCGCCTATGAGGAGACGATCTACGAGGGCTACGGTCCGGGCGGCGTGGCGATCATGATCGAGACCCTGACCGACAACCGCAACCGGACCGTCAGTGACGTGCGCCACGCCTTCACCAAGAACGGCGGGAACCTGGGCGAGACCAACTGCGTGGCCTTCATGTTCGACAAAAAGGGCGTCATCACCCTGGCCAAGTCAGGGATGGACGAGGACCAACTGATCGAGGCGGCCCTGGAGGCCGGCGCCGAGGACGTGAACACCCAAGGGGACGACTTCGAGGTCACCTGCGCCCCCGAGGACTTCGAGGCCGTGCGCCAGGCCCTGGAAGAAGCCGGATTCCCGATTCTGGTGGCCGAGTTGTCCATGATCCCCCAGACCACCGTCGAGCTCCAGGACGATAAGGAGGCCGCCCGGGTGCTCCGGCTGATGGAGTCCCTCGAGGACCTGGACGATGTCCAGCACGTGTCCGCCAACTTCGACATCCCCGACGAGATCATGGAGCGCTTGAGCTAGCCCGGATCATTCATGTCCAGACTAACGGCCCTAAAAACGTGATGGACCGACTAATATTAGGCATCGACCCCGGATCAATGATCACCGGTTACGGCCTGCTGGCCGGGGACGGGGTAAAAAACCCACGCTACGTCGAGGCCGGGACCATCAAGACCACTCCCAAAGCGCCCCTGGAGGCACGCCTGCTGACCGTGTACGACTCCCTGACCCGGGTCCTGACCGCCCACCGCCCGGACGAGGTGGCCATCGAGGACGTGTTTCACGCCAAGAACGCCCGGAGCGCCCTGGCCCTGGGGCACGCCCGGGGGGTGGCCCTGCTGGCCGCGGCCCATGCCGGCCGGCCGGTGTTCACCTACGCCCCGGCCCGGATCAAGCAGGCCGTGACCGGCTCGGGCCGGGCGGGCAAGGACCAGGTGGCCAAGGTGCTGGCCATGCTACTCGGTCTCGAGGCCCCGCCACCTCCGGACGCGGCCGACGCCCTGGCCGTGGCCCTGTGTCACCTCAACACTTCGGGGGCCGCCGGGGCGGGGACGGCCGGGGGGCCGGGACGATGATCGCCCGTCTTTGCGGCAAGATCGTCCGCAAGCGGCCCGAGGAGGTCATCGTCGACGTTGGCGGGGTGGGTTACCGCCTGTTTTGCCCCTTGTCCACCTTTTACACCCTGCCCGAGGAAGGACACGGGGCCGAGTTCCAGATCCACACCCACCTGCGGGACGACGCCCTGCACTTGTTCGGATTCGCCACCCGCCCCGAATTGCTGGTCTTCAGGCTCCTGATCGGCGTCAGCGGCATCGGCCCCAAGCTGGCGGTCAACATCCTGTCCGGCATCGGGCCCGAGGAACTCGTGGCCGCCGTGGGACACAGCGACCTGGCCCGGCTGACGGCCGTGCCCGGCGTGGGCAAGAAGACCGCCGAGCGGATGATGGTCGATCTCAAGGACAAGCTCGGGCCCCTGGCCGCGACGTGGCCGACGGCTCCGGAAGCGCCGCCCGCGGCCGAGGCCTATGACGACGCCCTGTCGGCCCTGACCAACCTGGGGTACACCGCCCTCGCCGCCCGCAAGGCCCTGGACCGGGCGGTCAAGGAAAAGGGGCGGGATCTGCCCCTGGAAAAACTGCTCCGGGCCGCCCTGGCGGTCCTGGCGGGCCGGAAGTGACCGAAATCACCCTGCGGCCCATCGGGGTGCTGCGGACGCCTTTTCGGGGGCCACGGGACATGCCCATCCAGGGGGCGCTCAAGCCCGAGGCCCAAGGCCGGGCCGAGTTTTTCGAGCAATTCGCCGCCGGGCTCCAGGACATTGACGGGTTTTCGCACCTGATCCTGCTCTACCACTTCCACCTGTCGACGGATTACAAGCTGATCGTCAAGCCCTTTTTGGAGGACACCGAGCGGGGCGTGTTCGCCACTCGGGCCCCCAGGCGGCCCAATCCGATCGGCCTGTCGGTGGTCAGGCTGCTCCGGCGGGAGGGTAACGTCTTGCACCTGGCCGAGGTGGACATGGTGGACCAGACGCCGCTCCTGGACCTGAAACCCCTGGTGCCTGAGTTCGATTTTCGTCAAGACGTCAAGACCGGCTGGCTGGGCGAATCGTTGCGGCGTGAGGCCCGGGAACGCCATACGTCGGACGGCCGGTTCCTCGATTCGGGTACAGACAAGTAAAATATCGACGCCCAACGTGATCAGTGGCCGACCACCAGGTCTCCGGCGGCGCGGAAATTTGGTGGCTTGCCAAGCCCCCGGGTCGACCTGGTCATCATAAGCCGGACTAAATCCCACCCTTCACCATCTTCCGGTCTTGTCTGTCTGTGGATAATCATGCTAATTTATGAAAATGTCCTGGCTGATGAAGATCTTTCCGAATGTCCGCCGCATCCTGGCCCGGGAGATGTGGCGG
>JAHJDS010000057.1 GCA_018812395.1 Pseudomonadota bacterium | reverse complement strand
TATCTGGAGGAACTCAACGCCTCCCAGCAGGTGGCCGACCGGGCCGCCCGACAACTGGCCGTGGGCCAGAGCCACTATCTACACGAGACCATGATCGCCCTGGAGAAGGCCGACGTCCAATTCCGGCTGGCCATGGCCGTCCGGAACAAGGTCATCAGCGCCTATCAGGAGATCATGCGCATGCAATTCTAGGGGTCCGCCCTTGAACCGCCGGCCCGACCGTCCCGGCCGGGGGGGGCCGACAGGGGCGGGCCGGCCGTCCGGTCCGAGATCGTCGCCGCCCCGGCCGCGCCGGGCGGCCCGGAAGTGAGGGGTACAGAGGTGTTGAGGCGACTCAGAGACTACGGGGAACAATTCTGGCGCATCTTCAAGACCCTGACGCCGGGGCGTCAGGGGATGGTCGTCGGGACGCTGATCCTGACCGTGGCCGGTTTGATCGCGCTGTTGGTGTGGGCCAACCGGGTGGACTACCAGGTCCTCTACTCGAATCTGTCCCCGCCGGACGCGGCCGTGGTGGTCGAAAAACTTAAAAGCAGACGGATCCCCTACCAGCTGACCCAGGGCGGCCGGACCGTCGAGGTCGAGGCGGGCAAGGTCCACGAGACCCGGCTGGCCCTGGCCGGCGAGGGCCTGCCCCGGGGGGCCGGGGTCGGCTTCGAGATCTTCAACGAGACCAAGCTGGGCACCACCCAGTTCGTCCAGCGGGTCAACTACGTTCGGGCCCTGCAGGGTGAGTTGGCCCGGACCATCAGCGCCTTCGACGCCGTGGCCGGGGCCCGGGTGCACATCGTCATGCCCCGGGATTCACTGTTCGTCGAGGAGGAGAAAAAGCCCTCGGCCTCGGTCTTCTTGAAGCTTCGCACCGGGCGGCGGCTGGAACCGGAGAAGGTGGAGGCGGTGGTCCACCTGGTGGCCATGGCCGTGCCGGGGTTGACCCCGGAGCGGATCACGGTCGTCGACACCCGGGGCCGGCTCCTGTACAAGAAGGGTCCCGAGGACGCGCTGACCCGGCTGACCCTGACCCAGGCCACCTATCAGCGCCGCTTCGAGGGCCGCCTCAAGGACAAGGTCCAGAGCCTGATGGATCGGATGTTCGGTCCCGGCCGGGCGGTGACCACCGTTCGGGCCGATCTGGACTTCACCCGCCAGCGCATCGTCCGCGACCAGTACGACCCCCGGACCGTGCTCCGCTCCGAACAGCGGACGACCGAATCCTCCGAGGGCATGACCGTGCGGGCCAAGGGGTCCCCGGACACCCGGTTCCGTCTGGCCTCGCGCAACCTGGGCCGGCAGCCCGGCGGCTCGGTGCCCATGAAGCGCAGCCGTAACAACGAGACCTCGAACTTCGAGATCAGCCGGACCCGGACCCAGATCATCAGCGCCCTGGGCCGGGTCAGGCGTCTGAACGTGGCCGTGGTCATCGACGGCCCTTACCGGACGGCCAAGGGTCCGGGGGGCAAGCCGGTCAAGCGTTTCGTCGGCCTGTCCCAGGCCCGTTTGGGCCGAGTGCGCCAGCTGGTGGCCCGGGCCATCGGCTTTAACGCCCAGCGCGGCGATCAGCTCCAGGTGGACAACCTGCAGTTCCTGGCCCCCGAGCCGGCCAAGGTGGAGGCGGGGCTGGACCTGGAAGGGATGATTCGGCGGTGGCTCAAGCCGGTCATCACCGTGCTGATCGTGGTGTTGTTCTTCCTGTTCGTGGTCCGTCCCCTGTTGAAGTGGACGGGCAAGCCGGTTAGAATAGAGGCACCTCCCCGGATCGGGGCCGAGGAAGGGGTCCCGGCCCTGGAGGGGCCTCCCGAGAAGAGACCCCCCCGGGAGCGGGCCCTGGCGTTGGCCAAGAAGGATCCGGAAAAGACGCTGCAGATCATTCGCACCTGGATGAAACAGGGGGCCTGACATGGCCGGCGATGAAAGCCCTGGCCTGACCAAGGCGGCGCTGTTGACGGTGGCCCTGGGCGAGGAGTTCACGGCCCAACTCTTCTCCAAGCTCGGCGAGGAAGAGGTGGCCGCCTTGAGCAGGACCATGGCCCGGCTGGGGGTCGTCTCGCCCGAGAAGACCGAACGGGTCATGGGGGAGTTCCTGTCCAATTTCGAGGGCAGCGGCGTGCCGATGCTCGACGGCGAACAACTGGCCAAGATGGCCATCACCCGGTCCATGTCCGGCGAGGACGCGGTCAAGATGATCACGGCCCTGGACCGGTCCAAGGAGCCCGAGCCCTTCG
Organism: Pseudomonadota bacterium; assembly: GCA_018812395.1. Taxonomy (GTDB): domain Bacteria; phylum Desulfobacterota; class Desulfarculia; order Desulfarculales; family JAHJDS01; genus JAHJDS01. The sequence goes on along the minus strand of JAHJDS010000057.1, from coordinate 6,453 downwards.
AGCGCCTGAAAAACGTCGATTCGCGGACCGTGGCCAGCTTCATCCGGGGGGAGCACCCCCAGACTATCGCCGTGATCCTGGCCCATCTGCCCAAGAACAAGGCGGCCGAGGTGATCACCGAGTTCCCCGAGGGGCTGCAGTACGAGGTGGTCCTGCGCCTGGCCAGCCTGGACACGGTCACCCCCGGGGTGGTCCAGGAGATCGACACCGCGCTCCAGGAAGAGGTGTTCAACGTCGAGTCGGCGGACTCCAGCTCCCTGGGCGGCGTGACGAGCGTGGCCGAGATTCTCAACCAGGTGGACAAGGCCACCGAGGACAGCATCTTCGGCCGCCTCGAGGACGAACATCCCGAGCTGGCCGACGAGGTCCGGCAGTTGATGTTCGTCTTCGACGACCTGCTGGTCATCGACGACCGGGGCATCCGGTCCATCCTCAAGGAGGTCAAGAACGAGGACCTGACCCTGGCCCTCAAGACCGCCTCGGAGGAACTCAAGAACAAGATCCTCAGCAACGTCTCCGAGCGGGCGGCGGCGATGATCCAGGAGGACCTCGAGGTCATGGGTCCGGTCCGTCTGTCCGACGTCGAGGGGGCCCAGCAGAACGTCATCCAAGTCGCTCGCCGCCTCGAGAAAGAGGGCAAGATCGTGATCAAGGGCGGCGAGGACGTCTTTGTCTAGACGATTGCACCCCCACGATTCTCCGGAGGGGCCCCCCAGTCGGCCCTATGTTCTCCGGGAGATCGACCCCGCCGGGAAGGGGTCGGCGCCCGAGGACGCCCACCACGAATTCGAGCCCAGTTATTTCGATCCCGGCTACAGCGGCCCCCCGCCGGGCCACGACCTGGCCGCCGAAATGACCCCCGGGGACCGGAGCCCGACCCCGGCGACGATCATCGAGGAGGCCAGGGGCCAGGCCGAGGCCATTCGCCGGGAGGCCCGGGACGAGGGCTTTCGGCAGGGGCTGGCCGAGGGCGGGGAGGAGGTCGCCCGACGCTCGGCCGAACTCGGCCGCCTGATCGAGTCCCTGACGGCCCGGCGCCGAGACCTGTTCGCCTCGGCCGAGCGGGACATGATCGACCTGATCATCGCCTTTGCCGAGCGGGTCATCCGGGCCGAACTGGCCAGCCGGCCCGAGTCGATCCGACGGACGGTCACCGCGGCGGCGTCCGCCCTCCTGGCCGCCGAGACGATCCGAATCAGGCTCCATCCCGCCGACGTGCCCCTGGTCGAACCGATCGTGGCCGAACTGAGCCAATCGGCCGAAGACGCCCGGGTGGAACTGGTCGCCGACGAGGGTTTGACCCCCGGCGGGGCCCTGGTCGAGACCGAGACCCAACTGGTGGACGCCCGGGCCGAGACCCGTCTGAACGAGGTGGGGCGGGCCCTCCTCGACGAGCTGCGTCGCGCCCAGGGAACCGGGGCCGCCGTCGAGCCGGCGCCCGAGGCGATCCCAAAGCGGACGCCGCCCGAGGAGGAGTCCGCCGGGGAGCTGCCCGACCTGGAGTGGGGCGAGCCGGTGTCCGTGGGCGACCTGGACGCGGACGAAAAGGATCCCTGGTGATGCCCGAGCGTCTGGACCTCAGCCGTTACGCCCGCCGTCTGGCCGGGACGACCCCCATCGTCAACCGGGGCAAGGTGGCCGAGGTGGTGGGCCTGGTCATCGAGGGCCGGGGCCTGGACTTGCCGGTGGGGGCGGTATGCGACGTGGTGCCCGAGTTGGACGCCCGGCCGGTGCCGTGCGAGGTGGTCGGGTTCCGGGAGGGGCGGACCCTGATGATGGCCCACGGCATTGCGGCCGGGGTGCGGCCCCGGTCGCTGGTCACGCCCCGCCGGAGCGCGGCCGCGGTCAAGGTCGGTCCCGGCCTCCTGGGCCGGGTGATCGACGGCCTGGGCCGGCCCATCGACGGCCGGGGTCCCCTGGCCTACGAGGCCGAGTACCCCCTCTACGCCGAACCGCTCAATCCCCTGCATCGGCCCCGCATCGAGGAGGCCCTGGACGTGGGCGTCCGGGCCATCAACGGCCTGTTGACCCTGGGCAAGGGCCAGCGGATCGGCATCTTTTCCGGCTCGGGGGTGGGCAAGTCGACGATGATGGGCATGATCGCCCGGCACACCCGGGCCGAGGTGAGCGTCATCGGCCTGATCGGCGAGCGGGGGAGGGAGGTCAACGACTTCCTGGATCGCGATCTGGGACCCGAGGGCCTGGCCCGGAGCGTGGTCGTGGTCGCCACCTCCGACCAGCCGGCCCTGGTCCGGATGCGGGGGGCCTACCTGGCCACGGCCGTGGCCGAGTACTTCCGGGACCAGGGCGCGGACGTGGTGTTCATGATGGACTCCATCACCCGCTACGCCATGAGCGCCCGGGAGGTGGGGCTGTCCGTGGGCGAGCCGCCGACGACCAAGGGTTACACCCCGTCGCTGTTCGCCCAGCTGCCCCGGCTCCTGGAGCGGGCCGGGACCAAGGCGGGGGTCGGTTCGATCACCGGGGTGTACACCGTCCTGGTCGAGGGCGACGATCTGTCCGAGCCCGTGGCCGACGCCATGCGCTCCATCCTGGACGGACACATCATCCTGTCGCGGTCCCTGGCCGACCGGGGGCATTACCCGTCCATCGAGATCCTGGGCTCCATCAGCCGGCTGATGCCCGAGGTCAACCCGGCCGAGCATCTTCGGCTGGTGCGGCGGTTCATCAAGACCCTGGCCGTGTACCGCGACGCCGAGGACCTGATCAACATCGGCGCCTACAGTCAGGGCAGCAACGAGGAGATAGACGAGGCCATTCGGCTGATCAAGGCCGTGAACGACTATCTGACCCAGCCGGTGGATCGGGGCGCGGACCTGGAATCGTCCCGGGCTGGGCTGGCCGACCTGTTCCGGTGAGGGAAGAGTGGTTTTTCGTTTTTCGCTGCAGCGCGTCTTGGACTTTCGCCTCCAGCTCGAGGACCAGGCCAAGAACGAGCTGGCCCGGGCGATCAAGGCCCTCGAAGACCACCGGCAACTCATGGCCCGGCTGGCCGGGATGCAGCGGACCTCCTTCGCCGAGATGGTCGCCCGGCAGCGCGAGGGGGTGTGGGCCGACGAGTTCCGGGACATGATCGACTTCTTGCGGTCCGTTGATCGCCGTCTCAAGGAAGGGGCCATCGAGGAAGTCGGTCTTCGCCAGGAGGTCGAACGGCGGCGGGAGCGTTACTTCGCCGTCAGGCAGGAGCGGGAGATCATGGACGCCCTACGCCGGCGGCACCTGGCGGCCTGGCAGATCGAACTGCGCCGCCTGGAGGGCAAGGAACTCGATGAGGCGGCCATCTTGCGTCACCGGAGGAAGAATGAAATTCTGGCGACCGAGTGAGCGGGGCATCGTCCTTCTGCTCTCGGCCAAACTGGTCCTGGTGGGCCTTTCCTGACGGCCGAGCCGTTGGCCACGGCCCAGACCGATCCGGCCAAACCGGCGGCCAAGACGCCCCCGGCCGCGGCGGTCAAGAAGAAGGCCTCCCCGGCGGCGAAGAAGCCGGCCCCCGCCAAAAAGGCGGCCCCACCGGGGACGGTCATACTGCCCAGCACCGGCGGGCAGCCCGAGCCGGCCGGCCGGGCCATGCTCCGGCTGCTCAACGAGCGGCGGGAGGCGGTTCGCCGGGCCGAGGCGCGGCTCAAGCGCCAGCGGGCCGAACTGGACAAACTCAAGGCCGAACTGGACAAGCGCCTGGCCCGGCTGACCAAGCTCCAAAAGGACATCCAGGCCTTGTTGGCCCAGGCCAAGAAGCGGCGATCCGCCCGGATCGCCCACCTGACCGGGGTCCTGTCCAACATGCAGCCCGAGGCCGCGGCCCGGCTGTTCGAGGCCCTCGAGTTGGACCTGGTGGTGGCGGTGATCATGAACATGCAGGGCCGGCAGGCCGGCCGGATCATGGCTCGGGTCAAGCCCAAGCGGGCGGCCCAGATCAGCACCCGCCTGGCCGAGGTCAAGCGACGCCGGCAGACCCGGATCAAGCCCCGGCCGCGCTGAAGCGCCGGCCCGGCGACCGACCCCATCGGGCCGTCCGGGAGACCGGACGGCCTTGGTCCAAACAGGATTTAATCGGCAAAAATTGCCCTGGACTTGAAGAAAAAATCGGCCGGGCGGCCTATTTTGCCGGGTGACGACCCCGGATCATATCACCACAATTCGCCGAAATAACTACTCAAATCGTCACTTGATCTCCTTGGCAAGATAATTGCTCCGATGGGTCACGACCCATCCTGTCCACCTTTGGCCGGAGATCATCGTGAGTCAGAACTTGGCCACGCCCCGCCTCCTTGATCCCGTGGCTTGGAAGAGTATCGGCGCCACCCAGCCCAAGACCTCCGGCGAACAGATCCAGCGGGCCTTTGCCCGGCTGTTCTCCCGCCGCCTGCACCAGGGTGGATTGTTCGCCGATCACAAGACCACCGATTCCCTGGTCCAGGCCTGTCAAAACAACGTGGCCGACGGGGTTCGGAGCGGCCGGGAGTCGGCCCGGGCCCATGACGCCTCGCCCCTCCGGCGTTTCCGGGCGGCCATCCAGGACGCCGGTCTGGACGAAAATCGCCTGGTGGTTCGGGCCGATGACAGGCCCCTGGTCGAGGCGGTCCTGCGCAAGAGCGGCCTGGATCAGGACACCACCCGGCGGGTGGTGGATCAGGCCACCCTGCCAAACGGCTCGATCCATCTCGGAAAAATCTTCAAGGCCGTGGAATCCCTCCGGGACGGCCGGGACGCCCAGCTCCTCATCCCCGAGGCGTTCCGGCCCATCGTCGTCCAGCTCCTGACCCAACTGGGCCTTGACCCGGAGAAGATCAACACCGCCCTGTCCAAGCTGACCGTGAAAAACGGGTCCATCGACCTCAAGAGGCTGATGTCGTTCTTGGAGACCCTGGGCCCGCAAAAGCACGTCATCGATCCCCAGACCCTGCGTCAGCTCTTCAGTGGCCTGGGGCTCGGCGAGGACCAGATCAAGAGCTTGCTGGCCGGCCGCGGCGGCTCGGATGACCCGATGACCGGGGCCCGGCTGGCGGCCCTGCTCCGCCGGGCCGGACTGGCCCAGGCCCAGGGTGACGAGGACGTGGACGCCCTGCTGGCCAAGCTGGCCGCCAAGCTGAATTTGAGCGTCTCCGCGGAAGGGATGCAGACCACGACCCAGGACAAGTTGCTGGCCTCGTTCAAGGCCAAAATGAAATTCACCGCGGAGGCGGGCGGTGACCGGCAGAAGCTCCAGCAGGCCTTCACGGAGATCATCGGTCGGGACACCGCCGAGTTGACCGGCCGCCAGCTCGAGCAACTGCTCAGCGCCCAGGTCAAGGAGCCGGGGATGGCCCGGAGCCAGGTCAGGGCCGAGACCGACGCCCGGACGACGACGGGCGTCAGGGACGCCCCGGCCGCCTCGCCCAAGACGGCCTCGGCCCCGCAGACGGCCGCCGCCGAGGCGCCGCGGACCCAGGTCAGACCCCTGCCCCAGGTCGTCGCCGCCCGGGTGGTCCGGCAGGTCTCGGCCTTTCTGGGCCAGATGGTCCTCCGGGGCCCGAACCGGATCACGGTCCGTCTGGTGCCGCCCAACCTGGGAGAGCTCCACCTGAACGTGGTCTTCAAGGACGGGGCGGTCTCGGGCCACATCCTGGCCGAAAGCCAGGCGGTCAAACAGGCCATCGAGGCCAACCTGGCCGAACTCAAGCAGCAACTGGCCGATCAGGGCGTCAACGTGGACCGCTTCGAGGTGGACGTCCGCCAACAGCCGGCCGGCTCGGGCGACAACGAATCCGGCGGGCGCCGGACCGCCTCCGGTGACGGCGAGGCCTCGGGCCAAGAGGCCGGGGCGGGACCGACCGCCGACGAACTGGCGGAGTCCATGCGGGCCAACCTGGGCCGCGGCGGACGCTACATCAACCTGTTGGCTTAAAGGAGCCACGGTATGGCCATTGTCGACCCGGGGGCGGTGTACAAGACCTTCGACACGTCGTCGACCGCCAAGACCACCACCAAGACCAACGAGCTGGACAAAAACGCCTTCATGAAGATGTTTCTGGCCCAGATCCAGAATCAGGACCCGATGAACCCCATGGACGCCACCCAGCTGGCGACCCAGATGGCCCAGTTCACCACCGTCGAGCAGCTCAGCAACCTCAACACCACGGTGACCAAGCTTCTGGCGCAGCAGACCGGGGCGACCAACGCCCAGATGATCAACCTGCTCGGTCGGGAGGCGGTGGTCCGCGGCAACGCCATCTACGTCGCGAACGAAAAGATGACCCAGGGCAGCTTCCAGCTGGCCGAGACGGCCTTCTGCCGGGCCCAGGTCTACGACGCCGAGGGCAACCTGGTCAAGACCATCACCCTGGGCCAGCAGGCGGCCAACCAGACCATCAGCCTCGGTTGGGACGGCACCGACGACCAGGGGAACAAGGTCGCGGACGGCACCTACACCTTCAAGATCGTCGCCGAACGGGC
>JAHJDS010000581.1 GCA_018812395.1 Pseudomonadota bacterium | reverse complement strand
GGTGCCGGGCCTCGGCCGGTGTCGGGACCCGGTGCCGCCGTTACGCCCAGACCGCGGCGCAGCACAACACCCTGAACCTGCGGCGGGGATGCGGCTTTCGCGGGGCGGCCTGGAGTTCCAATGTTTCGTACCATTACCGCTGGTGCCTCGGCATCCGCGGCAATGTCGCCCGGCTCAACGCCATGAATCGGGGCCGGCTCAGCGCCCTGGCCCGCTGCCCCGGCGCGGCGGCCCTGCGAACCCGGTGCCGAAACTACGCCAACTCGGCCGTCCGGCAGAACAACCTGAACGTCAGGATGCAGTGCGCGTTCCGCGGGGCGCGCTGGAACTCGAGCGTGGCCTATCATTACAACGCATGCCTGCGCAATCGGGCGACCATGGCCCAGCTTCGAGCCCAGTACCAATACCGGCACAACGCACTAAAACGGTGCCAGGCCAGCGGCGGCCTCCGGGGGCGGTGCCGCAGCTACGCCCAATCGGCCGTCAGGCAGCAGGCGGCCAACGTCCGGCATCGCTGCGGGTTCACCGGCGGCCAATGGTCGGCCAACACCACCGCCCATGTCCACTGGTGTCTGTCCGTCAGGGGCGACGCCGCCCGGCTCAACGCCATGGCCCGGGCCCGGGCCGCGGCCCTGAGGCGCTGCCAGACAGGGGCGGCCGGCCTGCGGACCCGGTGTCAGAACTACGCCAAGGCATCGGTCCAGCAGAACGGCCTGAACATCAGGATGCGGTGCGGCTATCGCGGACCTCAATGGAATTCCAGCCTGTCGTACCATTTCAACTGGTGTTTCCGGAACCGGGCGGCGCCGGGCCGGCTCAAGGCCATGTGGCAGGCCCGCCTCGCCGCTTTGAAGCGGTGCCAGGCGGCCGGAGGCCTCCGGGCCCGGTGCACCCGTTACGCCCGGAGCGCGGCCAACTACAGCCAGATGAACCTCCGTCTGAGGTGCGGGTATCGCGGCCCGACCTGGAACACTGACCCGAGATATCACTTCGCCTGGTGCATGCGCGGTCGGGTCCCGGCCTCCAGGCTGGCCATGATGAACCGTCAGCGGGCCGAGGCCATCAACCGGTGCCGGACCGGCGGCGGGACATTGCGGCGGCGGTGCCGTCAATACGCCCGAGTCTCGGTCAGACAGAACCAAGACAACCTGAGACGCCGGTGCGGTTTACGCGGGCCGCGGTGGAACTCAAACCTGAACTACCATTACGGCTGGTGCTACGGCAATCGGTTGCCAACGGCTCGCCTGTCGCGCATCATTCAGCGCCGGGTTCGGGCCCTGGCCAGGTGTGGTCGGCCGAGGCCGTCGGCCAAGAAAGGCTTCACCTTCCCCCGGCATCCCATCGATGACTACCTGGACTGGTGTCTGGGAGGCGGCAGTGGGTGCGGCCGGGCAACGGCCAACGCCTTCTGCCGGCGCCAGGGTTTTGCCCGGGCCTCGGCCTTCAAGGGGCCGTGGGCCACGCCCAGCCGGACAAAGAAGCTGCTGACGAATCAGGCCTGCACTACGCCCACTTGCCAGGGGTTCTACTTCATCAACTGCGTCAGGTAAAACGGTGGTCCCCGCCCCGCCCCCTCGGGGCGGGGATTAGGTCTGGGGAGAACCAAGGTCATGGATCAGAAAAACCGCACCGGCGCGGCCGCTGTTTGGTTTTTCGTAATCGCTGTCCCGGCCTTCTGCCTGGTCTTGGCATCGTCCCCCCGCGCGACGGCCGCGGCCACACCACCGTCTTTGGACGGCACCTACCTGTTCCTCCGGGAATCGTCCGATTACCGCCCGGCCCGGGGCGCCGAGATCGTCCTCAAATTCATCCCGCCCGACCGGGTCACCGTGACCGCCACCCGGCCGGGAAAACGGAGCGTCTTCGAGACCGGGCGGTACAGCGTTCATGGCAACCGGATCACATTAAAAATCCCCGGCCTGGGCCGGTCCTGCCGCGGGTCGCCTTTTCAACGACAAGGCGAGGGGCTCACCCTGCCGATCCTGATCATCGACGACGGCTCCGGAACCTCGACCTGGCGACGACTGGACGTCAAACCCGACCCGCTGCGTCGGGCCGTGGACGCCTTTCACCAAGAGATCAGGGTCGGCGCCTCCCCGGACGCGGCCCTGGCCAAGGCGGCGGCCGGCCTGCGCCAAAGCCCTAAAATCAAGAGTGTCGCCGTGGCCCGTAAGACGATCCTGGTCACCTACCGGAGCGGACGGCGGGAGTTCTTCCTGTTCGTCGGCTCTTCCCCACAAAAACCAGGGCGGCGCTCGGGTCGGATCGCCCCCGAGGGCCCGTGGTCAGGGGCGGCCCGGGAAACCGGACGGCCGCCGGACGGGATCAACGTCCAGGCCCTGGTCGCCCCGCCCGACGGCCCGATGGCGCCCCTGGCCTGGAAATTCAAGCGGCTTCTCAGGCTCGAGCCCGAGCCCTGCTCACGCGGCGACGCGCCGTCTTGCCGGCGGGCGCTCGTCCTGGCCCCCTTTGACAGCCAGCCCCTGTACGCCTCGGACAACCCCCGGGACAAGTACGAAAGTTTCTCCGAAGGCGGCCACAACCTGGCCGCGGTGATCGGTCCGTTGCGGGGCAAGGCCAAGTACGAGGTCGTCGTCATCAAGGACCAGCGGGTCACCGTCGCCGAGATGTACCGACAACTCCAGGGGTGCTGGGGCCTGGTCTATTTTGACACCCACGGCGGAATCATCACGCCGTCCGATTTCCTGCTGTCCACGGGGACGATGATTCCGGCCTCCCGGTGCGTCACCGAGGCCGCCCGTCAGAAATTTCTGGACGAACATCTGACCGGCCTGCCGGCCAAGATCCGCCGACACGTCCTCGCCGGGGTGGTCAACGGGCACTGCTTCGTGGCCGTGACCTCTGGCTTTTTCAAGGCCGCGGGCGGCGATCTCGGCCGGGCCCTGGTCTTTATCAACGGCTGCGAGACGACCCAGACGCCGATCCTCCGGCAGGCCATTGACGCCAGAGTGTTTCTGGGCTGGGCGGCGGACGTGGACGTCCATCTGGCCGGCGACGTGTTGGCCCCGCTGTTCGACTGCCTGTCCCGCCGGACCCGCTCGGGCCGCGAGGCCTGGGACTACGCCGTGCGGTACCTGTTGAAGGTCATGACCTATGACC
>JAHJDS010000580.1 GCA_018812395.1 Pseudomonadota bacterium | reverse complement strand
GGTCGTGCCGAGCATCGCCGCCGGGTATCCCTATCCGATCAAGTGCCTGATCACCTACTGGAACAACGTCGTCTACTCGGCCCCAGCCGGCAACCACCAGATCGGGCTTCTCAAAGACACCAAGAAACTGCCGCTCTACGTGGCCATCGACGTGGTCATCGGCGAGACCTCCGCCCTGGCCGACTACATCCTGCCCTGCCGCCACTTCCTGGAGGAATACGGCACGCCCCACGTGGCGCCAACGATCCTGACTCAGACCAGCGGCGTGCGCCGGCCGGTGGTGCCGCCGGTCCACAAGGACACCAAGAGCGTGGAACAGATCTTCATCGACCTGGCCCTGAAGATGAAGCTGCCCGGCTACGGCAAGGACGGTCTCGGCCCGGGCCGCGACCTGTTCACCGAATGGGACTGGTACAAGATGCTGGTGGCCAACATCGCCTTTGGCGACAAGAAGGGCGACGCCGTGCCCGGCGCCACCGAAAAGGACAAGGTGGCCTATGTCCTGGCCCGGGGCGGGCGTTTCGAGGCCTATGATCGGGCCTACCGGGATCCTCACACCCGCCATGCCTACAAGGGCATCTGCCGCATCTACAGTGAAAAGCTGGCCCTGACCAAGGACTCGATGACCGGCAAGCCCTACGACGGCCTGCCCCGGTACGACCCGGTGCTCGATTGCCGGGGACGACCGGTCAAGGTCGACCGGAAGAAGTATCCCTTCTACGTAATCACCTTCAAGCCGGTCTATCACGCCCAGGCCCGAACGGCGGCTAGCACCTGGTTGATGGGCGTAACTCCTCGGGAGATCGTACAGATCCACACTTCCGATGCCATGCGGCTGGGGATCAAAAACGGCGACCCGGTCCGCGTCTATTCGCCCAGCAACCCCAAGGGAGTAAAAGGGCCGGCCCTGGTGTGCGAGTTGGTCCGCCCGGGGATCGTCGCCATACCCCACTCGCTGGGGCACTGGGAGTACGGCAGCCGACCCAACGTGGTCGACGGCAAACGAACTGATTCCGCCGCCAGGATCGGGACCGGCTGTTCGGCCAATCCGGTGATGCTGGTCGATCCCCACCTCAAGGACGTCTGCCTCCAAGACCCCATCGGAGGCAGTTCCTCCTATTACGATTCAATGGTCGGGGTCGAAAAGGCATGACGGACGGGAAAGCCGGCGGGCGCGCCGGGGTGGAGCCAGGAAGAGGGTCGAGAACGGGGCGGGACGGGCCGACGGCCGCCCGGACAGAGTCGGTGGTGATTCCAGACGCAAATTCCGGGTTACCTCAAACGGCGGGGTGATGGGCCAACAGTCGATCTCGTTTTTCGTAAAAAAGCATTGGCCTGAAAGACAGGCGTCGGGGCACCTCGGAGGCGCGCCCGCGCCGGCCATAAAGCGGGCGGGCGCGCCGGGGTTGGTTCTTTTAAATGGCGTAGGTCGCAGCAGGCCCACCGCCCGTCCTGAGAAAAGACAAAGGCTGGCCCCTCGACCGGGCGAACGTTGCCTCTTTCTTTGACGTTATGCTAGGCTGCGACATTGATTCTAACCCCGCACGGTGTTTGAGGATGACCGCTGATCGGATGAGATTTATCGACCGCTGGGTGGGAGTGCCCCTGTGCTTCCTGCTCACCCTGATGCGGCCCCTGCTGGCCTTGGTGCGGCCCCGCCGCCAGCCCGAGGCGCCCCAATCCATCCTGCTCATCCACCTCACCGAGATGGGCATCACCGTGCCCGCCCTGCCGGCCCTGGCCGAACTGAAACGACGATATCCCCAGGCCGGGGTCCAACTGGTCGTTCTCCGGGAGTTCAGCGCCCTGGTTCATTTGATCGACTGGCTCGACGACGACGTGTTCGTCCTCCGGGGCGAGTCCGTGTTCAAGCTCGGCTGGGACACGATGCGGTTCATGGTCTGGTGCCGGCGGCGCCGGATCGACACGGTCATCAACCTGGGGCTGTTCACCCGGATCACGGCCGCCCTGACCTTTTTGACCCCGGCCCGGCGGCGGGTGGGCTTTTGGCGCTTTCACGAGGAGGGGCTGTACCTCGGCCGGCCCTACACTCACCGGGTGGCCTACAACCTCCATCGCCACATTTCCCAGATGATCTACGCCCTGGTCGAGGCTTTACAGCGCTCGCCTTCTGAGGTCCCTTTGGTGAAAGCCGTGCTTCCGGACCTCAAAGAAATGGTCCCCAGGCGAGTATTCAGCGACGGCGAGTTGGCCGAGGCGAGGGCCCTGGTGCAGGGCCTCTATCCCGATTTTTCCGGCGAACACCGCCTCGTCATCTTCAACGCCAACACCTCTGATTTGGTCCCCTTGCGGCGCTGGCCGGACCACCGCTTCGTCGAGCTGGCCCGGCGGCTCTTGGAGCGCGAGGACGTGCTGATCGTCCTGACCGGCGCGCCGGGCGAGGTCGAGGCCGTGACCGGGGTGGCCCGGATGATCGGCCATCTCCGGTGCCTGAACGCGGCCGGAAAGACGACCCTGCCCGGCCTGCTGGCCCTGTACCAGGTCTCGGACGTGCTGGTGACCAACGACTCGGGCCCGGCCCAGTTCGCGGCTCTGACGGACATTCATATCGTGGTCATGTTCGGCCCCGAGACCCCCGAGCTTTACGGCCCCATGGGTGAGCATATGACCGTGCTCTACAAGAACCTGGCCTGCTCGCCGTGCGTGTCCCCGCACAACCAGAAGAAATCGCCCTGCGAGGACAACATCTGCCTCAAGTCGATCACGGTGGACGAGGTACGCGCCGCGATCGATGCCGCCCTGGCCGGCAAACGTCAGTAAAACCACTGGTTGGCTGGTTTTTCACCGTTTTTTCCCGTCTTGCCCTGAATGGTTTTTTCTGCTATCTGTAAGGCTGTTTTGACTTCATTATCCGGCCGGAGGTGACCATGGCCCTCAAGACCCCTCGACAATTCGTCGAGTCCATCAAGCGGATGTCCCCCCGGGTGTTCATGAACGGAAAGCGGGTCGAGAGCGTCCTGGACAACCCCAATACCCGGACCGTGGTCGAGGCCAACATGGCCTCCTACCAGTGGGCCCTGGACCCCGAATCGGCCTTGATCATGACCGCCCAGTCGCCGCTGACGGGTGACACGGTCAACCGCTACACCCACGTCTGCCGCTCGGTGGACGACCTAATCAAGAAGGCCGAGGCCGGCTGTTTCGCCGCCGAGAACCTGGGGACCTGCATCTACCGCTGCGTCGGCCTGGACGCCTTCCATGCCCTGGCCACCACCTGCTGGGAGATGGATCGCGATTTGGGGACCGGCTACCACGACCGGTTCATCGAGTACCTCAAGTGGGTCCAGGAAAACGACCTGTCCGTGGCCGGGGCCCTGACCGAGCCGCGCGGCGACCGGAAGAAGCGGGCCATCGACTGGCCCGATCCCTACCTGTCCCTCAAGGTCGTCGATCGCCGGGATGACGGCATCGTCGTCCGGGGGGCCAAGATCAACATCTCCGGGGCCTTCGCCTCCCACGAACTGATGGTCCTGCCCCAGTCGGCCAAGACCGAGGACGAGTCCGACTACGCCATCGCCTTTGCCGTCCCGGCCGACGCCAAGGGCATCACCTACATCTGCCAGTACACCCCGTACTCCGCCGAGCGGGACCAGGCCGACGACATCTTCGAGCTGGGCAATCCCCGCTTTGGCCAGCGGGAGACGTCCATGGTCGTCTTTGACGACGTGTTCGTGCCCATGGACCGGGTCTTCCACCTGGGCGAGACCCGCTATTCCGGCCGAATCGTCACCCGGTTCGCCAAGACCCACCGGATGACCTGCGGCGGCACCTGCAAGGTCGGGTTCATGAACCAGATCATCGGCGCCTGCGCCCTGATCCAGGAGTACAAGGGCCTGGAAAAGGTCCCGCACATCAACGAGCAGATCACGGAAATGGTCGTCCTGCGCGAGACCGGCCGGGCCTGCGGCCTGGCGGCGGCCATCAAGGGCGTCGAGGACCCGGCCGGGTCGGGTTACTTCCTGCCCGACGAGGTCATGGGTAACGTGGCCAAGCTCAACATCTGCAACTCCTTCTGGCGGGTGATGGCCCTGGCCGGCGACATCGGCGGCGGGCTGGTGGTGACCATGCCCTCGCTCAAGGACCTGGACCATCCGGAGATCGGTCCGTACGTCAACGAATTTTTGTCCTTCGGCTCGGAGGCCGACACCCGCAACATCATGAAGGTGACGAAACTCCTGCAGCACTGGACGGCCGGTCAGCACGGCGTGGCCACCTGGCACGGCGCCGGCCCGGTCATGGCCCAGAAAATCATGCTCCAGCGGGTGGTCGATCACGACCGGGAAAAGGGCCTGGTTAAAAAAACCCTGGGCATCGAGGACTAAAGACGTGCTGAGCGTGGGCCTGACCGGGGGCATCGCGACTGGAAAATCGACCGTGGTCGACATGCTCCGGGCCAAAGGGGCCGACGTGATCGACCTCGACGAACTGGCTCGGGTGGTGGTCGAGCCGGGCCGCCCCGCCCTGGACGAGGTCCGGCGCCGTTTCGGTGAGGTCGTCATCGCCGCCGACGGCACGCTGGACCGGGCCGCCCTGGGCCGGATCGTCTTCGACGACGAGAAGGCCCGCCAGGACCTGGAGGGGATCCTCCACCCGGCCATCTCGGCCGAGGAGCGTCGGCGCTCGGCCGAGTTCGCCCGGAAAAACCCCCGGGCGATCATCATCATCGACGTGCCGTTGCTCTTCGAACTCAGTCTGGACGGCGCCTTTGACACCACGATCCTGATCTACGCCCCCCGCGCGGTCCAGGAGGAGCGCCTCATGGCCCGCGACGGTTTTTCGCCCCAAGAGGCCCAAAAACGCCTGGACGCCCAGCTCGGCATCGAGGCCAAGAAGGCCCGGGCCGGACACGTCATCGACAACAACGGTCCGCTGCGGGCCTTGCCGTCCGAGGTGGACCGGGTCTGGAAAAAATTGAAGGCGGCCGAGGCCGAACACTTCGGGGAAAAGGTGGCATGAGTCAGTCCGCGAATGATAAGGCGGCCCTGGTTAAAGCGGCTATCGTCAAAAACTTCGCCGTCAGCCCGGACGCGTACGACCAGTTCGAGGCCCGGTGGGGTATGTTCGCCGAGTTGACCCGCCGGCTGATCCGGGCGGTCGGTCTCGCGCCCATTGATCGCGTCCTGGACGTGGGTTGCGGCTCGGGGGCGTCGTGCCGGCCCCTGGTCGAGGTTTTAAGTAACGGG
>JAHJDS010000579.1 GCA_018812395.1 Pseudomonadota bacterium | reverse complement strand
TCTGGTCCCCTTGTATGGCCTCCAGGGCTACTTTCGACTTGAACGACGGGCTGTAGGTCTTCCGCTTGGCCATCTCTTACCTCCAAATCTCATGGCCAAATCAACCTAACACACCTGTCCGAATTTCGGGGACCACCGCTAGCTTACCAAGCAAGCGGAATTAGATAAGAGTCTCAAGGAGCACAATCCCGAGGAGAAGGCCAAACAGCTACGATTGCGCGCCCGTCGCCTCGCCAAGGTCGCCCAGAACGTCGGTGATAAGCTCACAATAGTGGATAATGCCGCCGTCGATAAGATGCGTGAACTTGTCGAGACCTACAACACCGCCAAAGCGGCAGCGGAGTTGGCGGCCCAGGAATTCCGCAACGGTGTCGATCTACTTCCCGGCACCGGTGGAGAGGCGTGGAAGGAGCTGTTCGAGGCAGCACGCAAGTTCGCCCTCCAGGCCTATCCTGGACAACAATTTCCGGATTTTGGGCCCGATGCGAAGTGTCCATTATGTCAGCAACCACTCGCTGAGGGTGCAATACTCTTCCAGAACTTCGAGAAGTTTATCCGACAGGAAGCAGAAACTATTTCTCGGGCAAAGAAGAAGTCTTTGGATGAACGTTACAAGGAATTCGTCTCTCAAAGCGTCTCTCTCGGTATTGACGACGAGCTACTAGTTGAAGTCGAGGGGTTGGACGCGACCCTAGCGACAGACGTCCGTGCCTATGATGAGGCGCTAGCGGCCCGCTACGCAGCTATCAAGATTGCTGTCGAGTCTCTGGAGTGGGGGAAGGTGAACGCCTTGCCTGCCTCTCCAGCTTCACGTCTCCAATCTTTAGTGGACAAGCTAAATCGAGAGGCCGCGACCCTTGAAGCACTGGTTGATAAGGAAGGCCGGGCAGCGTTGCAGTCAGTGTTCGATGACCTGTCGGCAAGAATCAAGCTTAACAAGATGATGAAAGGGGTACTAGCCGCAATTGAAGTTCTTGACCGTCAAGCTAAACTGACCAAGTGCTTGTCGGCTGTCAAAACCAATTCTATCTCGATCAAGGCCTCTGACCTAACTCAGCAGGTCCTTTCCGAGGATCTTGAGGCGGCTCTCAATGCCGAGTTCAAGAGTCTCGGAGTCGGGGAACTCCGAGTACGCCTCACAAGCCGCGCCGAAAGAGGCAAAGCTTATTACAAGTTGAAACTTGATCTGCCAGAAGTCAAAGCGCCAGCGGATATCCTGAGCGAAGGTGAGCAAAGGGCTATTGCCCTCGGGTCCTTCTTGGCCGAGGTAAAAGTCAGTGGCAACACCGGTGGAATTGTCTTCGACGATCCCGTGTCATCTCTGGATCACAAGTGCCGGGAGCGGTTAGCCAAACGATTGGTCAAAGAAGCTGCCGAGCGGCAAGTTATTGTCTTCACCCATGATCTCTACTTCTTAAATCTTTTGATCTACGAAGCTGAAAAGGATCGTGTGCCTATAGAGAAACAGTGGGTGACACGCCGACCGGAGGGCTTTGGCGCACCCAATCCGGACCTGCCCTTCGAAGGGATGAACACCCAGGCGCGCGTGAAGTATTTGCGTAACAGGCAGGTTGAAATCAAAAGGCTTTTTCGATCCGGTGACGAGTTGGGACACCGCAAGGAGACGGTTGCTGCATATCGTGAACTTCGTGATGCGTGGGAGCGAGCGGTCGAAGAAGTCCTGTTCCGCAAAGTAGTGTTGCGGTTCCGCAAGGGTGTTGAGACCAAACGGCTGTCTGAGGTAGTTGTCGAGGACTCAGATTTTGAAATCATCGACCGAGGGATGTCCCGATGCTCTAACTATGGCCACGATCGAGCGGAACTTGGAGGTATGGAGTTACCAGACCCAGACGAGTTGTTATCGGACATTAACGCCCTCGATGAATGGCGTAAAGGCATCGAGAGGCGAGCCGAAGCCGTGAGGGAGAGTCGCAAGCCGAAACCTCAAGCTCCTGCACCAAGCTAAGAACAGTCACTGGCCAACTTCCAGCGGCCATTCCTTTTCAGGCCTGAGCGGGCTCCTTGAGCGGCTGCCCTTCATGCCCCAATAATCTTGACCAGGACCCGCTTGCGGCGGCGGCCGTCGAACTCGCCGTAAAAAATACGCTCCCAAGTACCAAAATCCAGCCGGCCGTCGGTCACGGCCACCACCACCTCGCGGCCCATGACCTGCCGCTTGAGGTGCGCGTCGGCATTGTCCTCACCGGTCCGGTTGTGCTGGTACTGACTGATCGGGGCGTGCGGGGCCAGACCTTCGAGCCACTTCTCATAATCGGCGTGTAGGCCCGACTCGTCGTCGTTGATGAACACGCTGGCGGTGATGTGCATGGCGTTGACCAGACACAGGCCCTCTTTTATCCCGCTCTCGCGCAGACATTCCTCGATCTTCGGGGTGATGTTGATGAAGGCCCGGCGGGTCGGGACCTCAAACCAAAGCTCTTGACGAAAGGATTTCACGGCCGCCCCCTCAAGGCAGGTTTTTCCTAGTATACCGGAAGTGGGCCGGATCGGGAAGCCCCAACTCGGCTGGGCCTCAACCGCTTGATAAATCTTAACTTTCGACTAGAAGTTAATATGTCGAAGACAATATGAAACATAAGGCAACGCCTTACCCTCTGAGCCATCACTCCTGAACCGGACTCGGCCGGCCCGAGAAGTAGGGCGGCCAGGCGGTGAGGCTAAAAGCTGGAGAAGTATGCTCTCGTTTCGTAAAAAGGTCCCACTTCGAGTCTGGCCGTGCTATCATTTGGCTCGTGGGGGATGTTTCGCTGAGGCGGAGCGAGATTTTTCTTCGAAGGGCCTAAAAATCGGTTTGGCAAAGAGGAAACAGGGCTGTGTCGCGGCGACTGCGGCATAATTCCGAATGATTCAGACCGTAAATGCCTGGGGAATTTTTTTCAAGGAGGTTGTCATGAAAAGAGCCATCGGGGTGTTGATCGGGGTAGCCTTTTTAGTTCTGACCCTTTCCGGGTCGGCAATGGCGATAACGGCCAAAGACATGGCCAAATTTCTGCCGGTAGAACTAGCGGGGTTCAAGGCCCCAATGCAGGTGTTAACCAACGACATGAAGATGAAGACTTACACCATAAGCGCGGCTTCCAGGGTTTACATAAAAGGCCAGACCAAAGTGAGGATAGCTTTAACGGCTGGTCCCATGGTCAAGACCCTGGCAAAAATGGCGGGCATGAAGCTTTCAGTAGACACCCCCACCAGTCGGATAAAATCCTACAAGGTGGCCGGGTTCAACGCCAGGGAGAGTTACAACAAAAAGATGAAACTTTTGACGGTCCAGGTCTTTGTCTCGAATCTGGTCATGGTCCAAGCCCAGATAGAAAGCGGTGATCCGAAGCCGGCATTGACTCTGCTCAAGGCAGTGGACCTAAAGGGGCTGTCCAATTTGAAGTGACCTGGGCTGGTTAAGATTTGATCTGACCGTGAGCCATGCGAAGAGGGTAGTCATGGCGTATCCTTCAGGGAGGGGCAAGCAACCCAGAAAGGAGGAACGGACCATGACTACCCGAGAGAAGCTTATCAAATCCACGCCGTCCTTGGTACGCTGGATGTACCCCCAAGTCTTGCGGAGGGAGTGGGAGGCGAAATTGCCTTTGAGTTTGATCGCCCGGCGCCAGGCGTTGATCAGGCACAGGCCCTCTTTTATCCCGCTCTCCCGGAGGCACTCCTCGACCTGGGTCGTGATGTTGATGAAGGCCCGGCGGGTCGGGACCTCGAACCAAAGCTCTTGGCGATAGGATTTCACGGCTGCCCCTTTGGCTGGACTCACCCAGTATACCCGATGCAGTCGAGATCGAAAAGCCCTGGCCCGGCCTTGGCCCAACATCCCGATAAATCTTTACTTTCGCCTAGAAGTTAATGAGTCGGGGACCAAATAGAACCTGACTCCTTTAACACTTACCCATCATCACCGGGCCGTTCTCGGCCGGCCCGAAAAGCAGGGCGGCCAGGCGATGACGCAAAAAATGGGTGCGTTCTGGTCTGAAAAACGTTGGGATTCAAGGCCGACTGTGCTATGAACTTAGCCAGAAGGGGATGTTTCGCTGAGGCATAGCGGAACTTTACCGCAAATGGCCGGAGAATCGGCCTGGCAAGAGGTATCTACGATGGCTGGCATATTTCATCCGATCGCTTGGGGTTCACCCCTTGGAATTGGATTATTCTTTGTTTGTTTGGGCATATTCCTGGCAGGGTTGGGCCTATACACCTATTTGAAAAGTTTAGCTGATAAAAATAAAAAATAATCTTGTTCTAATGCCGTGCCCGTGAACCGGCTATGGCCGCCACTTAACCGCCGAGTTGGCGAAAGGCGCCGTTGGAGCGATTTTTACCCGGAGGCCTATGCGGATTGAAAAGACTTAATTTGTCTGGGGCTGACGGAGTATGACTTAAAAACGGTTTTTTTCCTCTAAATCTCATTCAACAGAACCCCGTTCATCTCGTCGTCCGTAATCCCCAGGTAGCGCATCGTCGTCGCTCGGCGGGCGGTCCCGGCGAAGGTCTTGTTAATCAGGGGAAGGGCCATGTTATGATAGGGCATCGAGTCGCATTTTTTTCGTCTGACTCCGGGACATGGAGCACCCGAGACCGGCCCGGCCGGGGACAATCCAGCGGTCGGATCGACCTCGGGCACCGGCCTCGGGTCCGGGATTACCCCTCGGGAGGTCACCTTGAAGAGATTTACGAAAGGCGCCAGACTGGCGGCCGGTCTGGCGGCGGCCGTGACCATCATCGCCCTGGTGGTCGGGACCGCGTCCTCCGATCATGGCCGGCATCGCTATCGCCGGCGTCACCACGATTACGGGTCAAAGCATCTGGCGCCGGTGAACAATCCCGCCTATAAGCAACATTGCGGGGCCTGCCATTTCGCCTATCAGCCGGCCCTGCTGCCGTCGGGTTCCTGGATTAAAATTCTGGCCAGGCTGGACAAGCATTTCGGCCAACAGGTCGAACTCGATCCCGGTCCCAAGAAGATCATCACCGGGTATCTGACGGCCAACGCGGCCGAACACTCCCCGGCCAAACGGGCCCGCCGGATCATGAGGTGTCTGGGGACCGACACCCCGCTACGCATCACCGACATCCCCTACATCCGCCGCAAGCACCGCAAACTGTCGGCCGTGGTCTTCAAGAGGCCCAAGGTCGGTTCGTTTTCCAACTGCGCCGCCTGCCACACCTCGGCCGCCAGGGGCGTCTACGACGACGATGACGTCCGGATACCCAAATAGGGGAGAGTGTTGTCGGCCGTGAGAACATGGCGGCTGATGCTCCAGGCCCTGGCGGCGATGTGGGCCCAGAAGATGCACGCCACGCTGATGATGATCGGTCTGATCATCGGGATCGCCTCGGTGACGGTGATCATCGACATCGGTCAGGGGGCCAGACAAAACGTCATCGAGCGGATGAACCAGCTCGGCTTCGGGGCCAACTCGTTCATTGTCCAAGCCGGGGCGTCGCGGCGCTACCGGCGGCGGGGACCGCGGCCGACGACCATGAAGTTGCGGGACGTGGCCGCCGTCAGGCAGTTCACCTTTGTCACCCATGTCGTGCCGCACCGCCGGGTGCGGGGCAAGACGTTCATCCACCGCCGGACGGCGACCGATTCATCGCTGGTGGGCAGCACACCCGAGTACGCCACCTCCCGCGACTGGGCCCTCAAGGCCGGCCGGTTCATCACCCTCCAGGACGTGCGGCGCAAGGCCCGGGTCCTGGTCCTGGGCACGACCCTGGCCCGCAACCTGTTCGGCCGGGCCGATCCGCTAGGCCGTTTCGTCCGGGTGGGCAAGGTCTATTTTCGGGTGGTGGGGGTCCTGAGGCACAAGGGCTCGACGGCCCGGGGCTCTGACCGCGACGACGTCGCCGTGGCGCCGATCACCACCGTGCTCCGGCGGGTCCTCAACTCGGAGCATATCGACATGATCAAGATCAACCTGAAATCGGCCGACATGGTTGCCGTGGCGGTCACGGCCGTGGGCAAGGTGTTGCGTCGAATCCACAAGGTACCCAAGGGCGTGCCCGACGATTTCCACTTTCACACCGCCGATGACCTGCTCGACCGGATCACCCGTCAATCGCGGAGCATGGTGATGATGCTGGCCCTGATCGCCGGGATATCGCTGTTCGTGTCCGGGATCGTGATCATGAACATCATGTTGGTCAGCGTGGCCGAGCGTAAACCGGAGATCGGCGTCAGACGGGCGGTCGGCGCCCGGAAGCGGGACATCATGGTCCAGTTCGTGCTCGAGTCGGTGTTCATCGCCATGGTGGGCGGGGTGTTGGGTCTGGCCCTGGGCCAGGTGGTCAGTCAGGTGTTGACCGCGTTCCTGGGACTGCCCACCGCGCCTTCGGTGATGGCGGTGGTGCTGGCGATGTCGTTCGCCTCGGCGGTGGGGCTGATTTTCGGCATTTTCCCGGCCCGGCGGGCGGCCCAGCTTTCCCCGGTCGAGGCGGTCGAGTAGACGGGCGGCGGGCGGACGTCCCGAGAGACCTGGGATAGAGGAGAATATTGGATTTAATTGAATATCTCGATCGTCCCGGATATGATATGACCTGATCGGGGCGGTCACGGCCATTTCTCGTCTTCTTTCCTTCCCGCTGCGCCTGACTGCCCCGTAGCATCAGAGGAGGCTTCGGATGGCCTTCAGTCTTCCGAACAACATCCTGGAACTGCTCCGGTGCCCCATCTGCCGGTCCAGGTTGGACATCCACGATCAGGAACTGGTCTGCCGGAACGGTGATTGCCGGGGCCGGTTTCCGATCAAGGACGGCCGGCCCATTCTGATCAATGAACAGAACTCGCTCTTCAAGATCGCCGACATCCAGCAGAATGATGAGCCCCCCGCCCCACCGAGATCCAGACTCAGGGCCGCCCTGGGCGACATGCTCCCCCATCTGACCAATAACTTCCGGTCCAAGCACAACTACGCCCGGCTGACAGGGCTGCTCCTGGAGCGAGCCGTAGAACCCAGGGTCCTGGTCGTGGGCGGCCGCGTGTCGGGCGCGGGGTTCGAGGTCCTGGCCGACGCGCCCCAAATCCAATTGATCGAATCGGACGCGTCTCTCGGGCCACGGACCCAAATCATCTTCGACGCCCACGACATCCCCCTGGCCGACGACTCGGTCGACGGCGTTGTCACCCAGGCCATGCTCAGTTACGTGGCCGACCCCTGGCGCGTGGTCGATGAGATCCACCGGGTGCTCCGGCCCGGGGGATACGTCTACGGCGAGGCCGGATTCGTCCACCGGGTGACCGAGGGGGCATACGATTTCACCAGGTTCACCCACCTGGGGCTGCGCCGGCTCTTCCGCTGCTTTGACGAGATCGACTCCGGCGCCGTCTTGGGGCAGGCCACGGTCCTGGTCTGGTCGTTGCACCACTTCCTGGTCAGCTTCGCCCGCGGAAACAGGACCCGGATGATCCTGTCGGGCGCCGGTCGGTTGCTGTTTCACTGGATCAAGTATTTCGACCACCTGCTGCTGGACAGGCCCAGCGCCTTTGACAATGCCCTGGCTTATTATTTTATCGGCCAAAAAAACCTCAATTCCCGATCGGACGCCGAAATCATCGCCACCTACCAGGGCCAGCTTTGATCCGGCCCCGTCTTCAGCAGGCCGCGGGCGTTGGCGCCGGCGGCCGGGGTTGTCACCCCGGCCCCGGCCGTCTATAATGCAGGCCTTGGCGAATCGGGGCCGAGGGCGTCAGACCCCGGCCCGGTCAGCCGTTCACCTTGCCGGGTGGGCTCGATGAAAACCGGTTTTTACGACGACAAAAAGGGATCGGGCCGCGTCCAGGACCAGGATCTCGGTCTGATCCACGTCTGTCACGGCCAGGGGGTGGGCAAGACCACCCGCAGCATCGGCCTGAGCATCCGGGCCGCCGGCGCCGGACTGGAGGTGACCTTCGTTCAGTTCCTCAAGTCGGGCGACTCGAGCGAGACCGAGGTCTTCGCCCGCATCCCCAACATCCATTACCGCTGCCCGGGACCGCACCCATTCATCATGTCCCAGGGCCCCGAGCCGCTCCACTTCCAGCACGCCGAGACGGCCCTGGGGTACGCCCTGGAGGCGGCGGCCGGTCCGGGTCAGGTGCTGGTCTGCGACGAGATCCTGACCACGCCCCTGTTCGGGGTGCTCGAGGTGGGGCGCATTCTGGACCTCATGGACCGCTGCCGGGGCCGGGTGGAGCTGGTCATGACCGGCGTCGAGGCCCCGCCCGAGGTCGTGGCCAAGGCCGACTACGTCACCCGGTTCGTCCAGGAAAAGCACCCCTTTTACGACGGCCATGCCG
>JAHJDS010000578.1 GCA_018812395.1 Pseudomonadota bacterium | reverse complement strand
TTCTGGCATTGTAATGGTGGTTGTTCATGCGGCCCTCCAAGTTCGAGCTGATGACTTTGTCAATCACCAGTCTCCATGCTTGGAACCGTGTGAACAACCTCTTTAGCAATTACACCTAAGAACCCACGAAACAAGGATGATTTTGCCCCGACGTATAGCGGTGCAGTGCTCCCACGAGGGCGCCACAACAACCGCGCGGCGCGATAAAGAGGAATTGCGCCGCTGGGGAAGCCGGTCTGATGTTCCGTTCCGCCTTCGGCGGAACGGATATAAAAGGTGAGGCCGCCGGAGTCGCGGGGCGGCCCGGCGGCCGTGCGGCGCGGCCGACCACTTTTCGTCCGCGCTTCCTCATTGAAGCCGGGACAACGGTTGACTTGGTTGGGGTGAGCACAGTTGCTCGACCGTGAGGGGTACTTAGGGGAAACAGTTTCCCCTAAGTGGCGGGGGATTCCAAAGGGGCCTCGCCAGTGCGACGCCGCACGGGCGTAATTCGCTCAAGCTCGCGGTAAAACGTCAGCCTTACCGCGCCCAAACCTCGGTCATGCCTGTGGCGCCAGCCACCCCCTCTGGGCCTTGGGGGTCTGGGGGCTGGCAGAAGGCCCCAGATCGATAGACGATCTTATTCCTATTATCTTCTCTTTAGATTGCTCGGCCGATCTTCTTGTGCCTGCGGCACCCAGACAGCAAGCTGCCTGGGCCACCCGGAACTTGGTGGGGCCCCCCCCGACATCGACTCGCCAAGTGCTGAGGACAAGGGTGATGGCCTTACCCGGGGTAGCCGGAACGTAGTGAGGCGGCAAGCGCGTACGACCAACAAAAAGCCTTGCCCATCGTTAGTCGCGAAGCAAGAGTGGCCACTGCCACAAGAGACGGCCCGGCCGCGATGGCCGGACCGTCTTGATTATTCGGCTTGATTTACTTGAACTTTTTGTGGCTGACCCGGACGCGGCCCCACTGGGTGCCCATGATCTGAATCTTCACGTCACCCTTCTTCCAGGTGGTGGTTCCCCCGGTGGGGTATCCGTATTTCCTGGTCAGGACCGAAGCCGCCTCCATGGCGTTGCAGTTGCGGCACAGCAGGTCCACGCTCCTCAGAAGCTTGTTTTCGTTGAAGTTGTAGGTGGCCATCCACTCGTAGCCCAGCCAGCGCTGGGCCCCCATCCCGCTGCCGTAGTTGTAACTGGTCGAGGCCCCGTAGACGTGATAGCGGGGATACCGCTTCTTGAACTGTCCCATGGTCGCGCCCCAGGCCACGCCGCACCAGCCCTGCTCGATGGGCATGGTGTTCAGTTCCACCTGGCCTTGGGGCAGGGGCACCTCCAGTGCGGTCGTCACGCCCTTGCAGGCCCCGAGTCCCATCAACAATATCACCAGGACCGCCAGACCAACCCCTCTTGTCCTCATCGCTACCTCCTCGAATCACCCCGCCCCCGGCCGGCGATCAGACCGCCAGGGGCCAACTTGTTTTGAAGAAGGGTCGTCTGTAAGACCCCCGGCTCTCGTCGGACCAAGCTACCACAGTCGGCCTTTAAAAAAAAGCCTTGTCACGCCGGCCTATCCCGCCCTACGGCCACTGGCTGCCCGGCGCGGCCCAGTCGTACTTCTTGTAGGTCCCGGGCTGGTAGTTGCGCATGGTCTCGTAGGCCAGCCATTCCTCGTCGTACTGGATGCGACTCAAGGTGACCGGCAGGTAGGTCTGCTGCCGGTCGGCCCTTAGCTGCAGGCCCGGCTCGAGGTGATCGGGCACGCCGTCGTTGTCGGCGTCGGTGAAGGTCCGGCCCCGCTTCCAGTTATGATAAACCCGCCAGTGAAAGAACTCGTGGATCACGGCCACGGCAAAGGTGTCGATGTAGTGGGTCGTCTGCATGCCCTTGTACATGGGCGTCCAGGTGCGGTGGATGCGTGGGTAGACCAGCTTGAACCGGCTGCCCAGTTTGAGCAGATCGCAGATGTGGATGGTCTTGTAGGCGTGGGCGGGGGTGTACTGGGCCGGGACGTTGGCGTAGCGGCACATGTTGAAGTTCCGGGCGCCGTACTCGATGCGCACCCGCTGGCCGTGGGGCCGGGCGGCCGGGGTCTGCATCCAGTAGTAGAACCAGTTGGGATAACGGCGGCCCGGGTTGTTGCGACCGGTCAGGGCGAAGAAGAACTTGACCGTCCGGGTGTCGGACACGTCGCACCCCTCGGCCTGGACCTCGGCCCGGACCGTCTTTGGCCCGAACTCGGAGTTGTATCGCGGCAGGCCGTAGTAGCGGACCTGGATGCGCGGTCCCGTGGCGCCGGCCGGGGTGACCACCCGCCGGGAGCCGCTGATTTGGGGGATGGTCCACTTGATCTGGTTGCGGTATTTGGCCGGGTGGACCCTGGCCTCGAGGTCCAGTTTCAACACGCCGGTCGAGGCCTTGTTGAACGAAATGCGCTTGTTGTTTATGGGAGAAAGGATGCTGAGCCGGATGGTGGTCGAGCCGCCGCGGCGGATCATCCCCGAGACCACCGGCTCGTAGGGGTTTTGGGTGTGGAACTTGAAACTCATCCGGTTGCCGGCGATGCGGCCGATCCAGATGTTGGTCTTGATGAAGCCGACCCGGTTGCGCCGGACGTCGAGGTAGGCCGTGGCCGAGGTGCAGTTGCTGACCACCCGGTTGCCGCCGATCACGGCCACGCAGTCCATGGTCATGCCGTAGCCCAGCTTCACCCGGCTCCGGGTGGTCAGGCTCATCCGCATCGGCCAGGGGTAGACTATGATCTGGATGAACTTCGTGATTTTCCACTTGCCGTTGTAGCCCGGTCCGCCGCTGACCTTGCGGAGGTGGACGATCTCGGTGTAACTGGTACCGCCCGCGGCCCGGGGGTTGGTGCCCCGCACGATGACGCTGTATCCGGGGCAGCGGGCGGTGGCGGCAAAGCCCGGCGTGGGTATGACCACCAGAAGCCCGGCCAATAAGACAATCCAAGACTTCATGACGACGTGCCCCTCATATAATTAAACACGCAGGGATTAATATATTATTCTAGCACACCCGGTTCGGCCCGGTCAGCCGGACTTTGAATTCGGCGGCCACTCCAGGCGGATTCCCTCGGTCGGCGGTCCAGGGAGGGATATTGACTGGCCCATGGCCCCGGGCGGGGGCGGGCCGATCCAGCCTTTTGGCGTTGGTACGGCTTTTCGTTTACCTGTCCGGGGTGTGCGCATTTTCATTGGAGTAAACTGTCACGTCCGTTCATTTCGTCTTGATTCCGGCCTATGTGCTGATAAAGTAACCGTAGATATTCGAGGGGGGGGACATCATGCGCAAGCTCCTGGTCGTGGTGTTGGGACTGGCCCTGGTGGCCGTGTTCGTGTCAATGGCGTCTGCGGCACAGAAACATGTCCGGCAGCCCGCCAAGGACCAGGTGGAGGCCGCCGAGAAAATCGGCAAGCCGGTGGTCATCACCAACTCCATCGGCATGAAGTTCGTTCTGATCCCGGCGGGCAGCTTCATGATGGGCAGCCCGCCTGATGAGCTTGAACGCGGCAGACCGGACGTAGGAGGGCTGGATGAAGAAGGCCCCGTCCATCGGGTGAAGATCAGTCGGCCGTTTTATCTGCAAACGACCGTGGTCACCCAGGCCCAGTTTTTCAAGATCATGGGCAAGAACCCGAGTGAATTCAAGAGGTGTAAACGCTGTCCAGTCGAGCAGGTGTCATGGCAAGACGCCCGGGAGTTCATCCGGCGGCTGAACGCCCGGGAGAAGACCAAAAAATACCGCTTGCCGACCGAGGCCGAGTGGGAATACGCTTGCCGGGCCGGGACCAGGACGCCGTTCTATTTTGGTCAGACCATTTCGACCAACCAGGCCAACTACAACGGCCGCCAGGTGTATGGCAAAGGCCGCAAGGGCGTCTGGCGGAGGAAAACGACTCCTGTCGGTCGTTTCTCGCCGAACCGGTGGGGTCTCTACGATATGCACGGCAATGTCTGGGAGTGGTGCCGGGACCAATACCACTACGCCTATTACAAAAAGTCACCGCCCCTTGACCCACCCGGCCCGAACTTCACCCCTCGCGACTCGACTGAAGACAACCGGGTTTTACGGGGCGGTTCCTGGCGCAACCATCCCCGGAGCCTGCGCTCGGCCCGCCGCGAACCTGGCCACCCGACTGACCGTAGCGAGGCAGTCGGTTTTCGGGTGGTCAGGGATTTGTAACGCCAGTCCGAGTCGTCCAGGGGCGGCCATTCCGGATCATCACGAGGAGACGCGGGCCGTCCCCCTTTAAAGAGAGGGGGTGGACCTGCTCCGGGCACAGGCATCGGTCTTGTACACCTTTAAGAACGTTCGGCACGACCGGCCCCGTCGATTTGGCGGACGGGACCGGGCGTGCCACCTGAATCTGGACCAAGTAAACTTGCTTATTTTTAGTCTATCTTAATCTCGACAGACCTCTGAGGTTCATAGAACCTGCAATCTTCTTCACCAAAGAAACATCGGTACGTTCTAAGTCGTGATTAACATGTACTGAAACATACTTATTAATCCATATCGAAATAAAAATGCCTGAAAAAAACGCCCACTCCGTATAAGCAGTGACTGCGGGATAACCTTGAAACCTCAGGTGTCGAATATCGGTTGTTTTTCCTCTCTTTGGCTGTATAGTTGCTTGGGCGAGAAGTTGCCTTGCTCCCTTGCCGGCAATGTCATATATAATATTAATTTGAATTCGTTCTTTTTTCCCCCTATAAATACCATTATAAACTGCGTTTACACTTACACTATTTGTCTCCCTGATGATGACTACAGAGCCATCTCTATCAAAACCGGCAATTGATTTCGGCAAAAAACGACTGAGCCTTTTGACGTCAAATGAATATGCTGCACTAGAGGTGGATATAATTAGACCCATTACTACGACTGCCGTAAAAGATTTTTTCATGACACTTCTCCTTCTCCCAAAGTAATGTGTCATCCGGAATTATGTCGCACGCCCCACGACACAGCCCCATTTCTCTTCACCAGGCCAATTTTCAGGCCCTGCGGTGAACGGCCTTGGTCTGACTGGGTTCTCGCGCCCTCTGAGCGACAAGTTCGCGCGGTCCGTATCAAACCTCAACCTTGTTCCCACAAGAAAGGATGCCACCCCACTTTTTGCATAACCGCCGTGGCCATTTTACTTGACGGGCCAGCCGAGAACGGCCCAGTAATGATGGCTCAGTGGAAAACCAGACGCCACGTGCACCCACCACCTTCGGCCATGATGAGAAATCCGGGACGCGGCCTTGATTATACGCCGGATAGGCCACCCGATGGACCGGTTTACACCTTCCCCCCAAATGTAGAAACACCGGATCATGTGAAGAAGGTTGTAAGCCAAGACGCACATCTTCAACCGCGCCTCGTTGGCTTCGAACCGATGGCAACTGGTCTTGTCCCACCTCATAATCCGGATTTTGACCGGCCCCGGAATTAGCCTTTGCTCCGAGTGCTCTAAAGAATCAGGCCAGGGCCTGGTCGAAGTCGGCGATCAGGTCTCGAGTATCCTCTAGGCCGATCGATACCCGGACCAGGGCCTCGGAAATGCCGGCCGCCTGGCGCTCGGCCGGGCTCAGGCCCGCATGCGAGGTCGTCGCCGGCCGGGTCACCAGGGTCTCGACCCCGCCCAGGCTGGGGGCCACGAACGGTAACTCGACTTTGGCCAGAAAATCGTCGGCCGCCCCCAGACCCCCTTTCAACTCGAAGCTGATCATGCCCGGATAGCCGTCCAGAAGCTTTGCCGCCCGGTCGTGGTCCGGATTGCTCGTAAGACCCGGATGAAACACCCGGGCCACGGCCGGGTGCGACTCCAGGTGGCGCGCGATCTCCAGGGCGCTTTGGTGGTGGTGGGCCATGCGCAAGGGTAAAGTTTTAAGGCCCCGGTGCAGCAGGAAGCAGGCGTGGGCGTCCAGGGACCCGCCCAGATGATTGAGCTTATGGGTGACCCGCTCGATCAGCTCCGAGGAGCCGAGGACCGCGCCGGCGACGATGTCCGAGTGGCCGTTGAGGTATTTCGTACCGGAGTGGATGGACAGGTCAAAGCCGTGCTCGGCCGGGCGGAAAAAGATCGGGGTGGCGAAGGTGTTGTCGATCATCGAGACCAGGCCGTGCGCTTGACTGAAGTCGACCACGGCCGCAAGGTCCATGACCCGCATCAGGGGATTGGTGATCGTCTCGACGTAAAAGGCCCGGGTGGTCGGCCGGACCAGGTCGGCCCAGGTCTCGGGGCGGTTCGGGTCAATAAAGTCGTGGTCAATGCCCAGGGCGGGCAGGTCCTTGGTGATGAAGTCGTGGGTGCCGCCGTAGAGGCAGTCCTGGCACAGGACATGGTCGCCGCTTTGGAGCACGGTCAGCAGGGCGGCCGAGATGGCGGCCATGCCGCTGGCCATGACCAAAGCGTCCTCGGTGTTTTCCAGGGCGGCCAGCTTGGCGTGCAAGGCGACGTGGTTGGGGGTGTTGTTGAGCCGCATGTAGCGGAGGTCGTGATAGGACCCCTGGCCCAGGTCCTCGTAGGTGGACGACTGAAAGATGGGCACGCAGACGGCCCCCTGGATGGCCGGGCGGGGCTCGCCGGCGTGGATGGCCTTGGTGGCCAGGCGGTGTTTGGTCATGACGCACCCTCCCGAGGAATTGGCGATTGGTCGATTATGGCATCCGGGGGCGGGGGAGGCAACTTGAAGGGTCTTGAGTCCCCGGGGCGGGCGGTCGGCGAGCCTCGGCTCCAGTGCGAAGTCGCACGGGGTGCGAAGCCGCTACTGGCGTAATTCGCGACGAACGTTGGCGGGAGGTTTACGCCACCTCCGCGCTCGCCATCTGGATCGGGATTATGGAATACGTGCTCGATCGCTGTGCCCGGGAATGATAGTCGGCGCGCCTCGGCCCGCTTCTTTTGCGAGCGGCCGGGCGCGCCACCTGGATCCGGCTGTGGTTGATCGTGCGCGCTTAGACCGTACGACACGGCGTCACTTCTCTAATGTACAGCGGAGCCGAAATGAAATGGAGGCGGCAGGCGCGGAGATGGCGTAACCCTACCACCAACTTGTGTCGCGAAGCATGCCTGTGGGGCTTCCCACCCGCACCTTGACACCCAATCGCGAAGCATGAAGAATAGCGGCATGACCAATGAGGTTTTCAGTCAGGATCGATCCAGGCGGCTGTACGAGCGCCGGCGGGAGTTGGATGAGGCCGAGGATAAATACCTCGCACCGGCGGCGGCCCGTAGCCGGGACGCCGTCCGCCGCCGGCCCGACACCCGGGCCGAGGCCGGCCACCGCCAGTACTTCGCCATTGACGCCGACCGGATCCTGCACTCCATGGCCTACACCCGCTACATCGACAAGACCCAGGTCTTCTCGCTCATCAAGAACGACCAGATCACCCACCGGGTGCTTCACGTTCAGCTCGTCTCGAAAATCGCCCGGACCATCGGCCGCCTCCTGGGGGCCAACCAGGACCTGATCGAGGCCATCGCCTTGGGCCACGACATCGGTCACCCGCCATTCGGCCACGACGGCGAGGATTTCCTCGACACGCTGTGTCAGGAAAACGGGCTGGGGCACTTTGTCCACAGCGTGCAGTCGGTGCGGTTTCTGGAAAAGATCGAGCGGGGAGGGGAGGGCTGGAATCTGTCGTTACAGGTCCTGGACGGGATCCTGTGCCACGACGGCGAGGTCCACGCCCAGGGGCTCGCGCCCGAGCAAGGCAAGGACTTCGCCCGCTTTGACCGGGAAACCCGGGCCAAGCAACGGGATCCGAGCGAACAACTGGCGCCCATGACCCTGGAGGGGTGCATCGTCCGCCAGGCCGACACCATCAGCTATGTCGGCCGGGACATCGAGGACGCCGTCCGGCTGGGGCTACTGAGTTGGGAGGACGTGCCTCGAAAGTGCACGGCCGTCCTGGGCGTGGGCAACGGGACCATCGTCTACCGGCTGGTCGAGGACCTGGTGGCCGAGAGCCACGGCGCCTCCGGCGTGGCCTTCAGCCCCGAGGTCTCGGCCGCCCTGGCCCGGCTCAAGGCCTTCAACTACGAGCGGATCTACACCAATCCCCAGATCAAGCCCCATCTTTTACAGGCCGAGAACATGTTCCGGACACTGTTCGGGAAGTTTTTGGAGGACGTTGGGGCCGGCCGGGAGGGGTCGCCGGTGTTCGTAGACTTTCTGGCGGACATGAGCGAGGAGTATCGGAAGAATAATTCGGCGGCCGAGCAGGTGCGGGATTTTGTGGCCGGCCTGACTGACGAGCGTTTTTTGGAGTTGTTCACGGAGATGGTCTTGCCGCGGGGCCTGCCGCGCCGGCTGTCGTGAACGGGAAGGTCTTGGATAGGCCGTGATGGTGATCCGATTTTTTTAAATGATCTGGATATTTGGTCAGAGGGCAATTTGTCCATCTGTGGTGGTCGAGCCCGGCCCGCCATCAATCAAGGTGTTGTCATGTATTGACATTTCATTATATGATTAGGCCCTTTTTGGATTATTTTTAGGCCGTTTCCAGCCGAGCCGCACATTTTTCTTGACACATCACTTTAACTTCAATATATAACAAGTCAGAACCACATGGAAAAGGGGAGAGAAACCATCCGTTGGTGCGGGAACCACCCCATCCCGGACCCCTTCAAGACTCCCCTGACCAGACACCCGGCCCGCCGGCGGCCGCCAACCCGGCCTCGGGGGCTCGGTGCACGGAGACGAGCCGGAACCGCCACATGTCCCAGGTCAGTCCCTCAACCGCTGTTACGGCCGCCACCCTGCCCGTGGCCCAGGTCAACGCCGACCAGTTCGACCAGGCCGCCCTGGGGATCAAACCCTTGCCCCTGGACAATCTGGTCTCCGGCGTTGAGGTCCCTCTGGACATTTTTCTTCCCGGCGTCAACGAGCAGGACAACACCGTGGTCCCCAGCCGGATCATCGCCGCCGGACAGGCCCCCACCGAGACCCATCTGGACCTTATCCGGCGCAGCGGATTCGCTCACGTCTTTTTCCGTGGCCGGGATCAGGGCCTGGTCCTGGACTACCTGGCCCGGCGGGCCAAGGACATGGTCGGCGACGCGCTGGTGCCGGTCATCGACAAGGCCCGGCTGCTCTATGACAACGCCATGTATCTGGTCGAGGCCGCCTTGACCCTGCCCCACATGACCGAAAACGTGCGTCGCGGTCAACAGTACATCGAGAGCGTGGTCCGGTTCGTGGCCGGGACGCCCGAGGCGGCCGAGGCCCTGGTCGGTCTGCTGGAGGTTGACTACACCTGGTTCAATCACTCGGTCAACGTCTGTCTGTTGTCCGTGTCCTTCGGGCACTTCCTGGGCCTGGCAAGCGACGACATCGTCACCCTGGGTCTGGGCACCCTGCTCCATGACATCGGCAAGCGCGAGGTGCCCCAGGAAATCCTGGTCAAGCCCGGTCCCCTGTCCGAGTCTGAGAACGAGATCATGCGCCGGCATCCGGTGACCGGCGCCTGGACCCTGGCCAACATCGGCGAGGTCCCGGCCGCCGCGGTCAGGGTCGTCCGCCATCACCACGAGAACATGGACGGCTCGGGCTATCCCGACGGCCTG
>JAHJDS010000577.1 GCA_018812395.1 Pseudomonadota bacterium | reverse complement strand
GGCCTTAACGCCGGAATTCCGAAAACATTAATAATTCCCTGACCAGAAGCCGGGGCGACCATCGCTGTCGATCCGGCTTCTCCACCCCCGCCGTCGCCCCCGAGGCGACTGAAAGGAGACTTTTTCATGTCAATGACGCCGGTAGACACCAACAAGACCATTGACCACGTCAGCAGGCACGACCCGGACAAGGAAAACCCGACCGTCTGGAAGCTGGGCGTCCTGGATGTGTTCCAATGGGGCGAGATCGAGGACGTCCAAGCGACCATTTCGGTCAAGGCCGACCAGGACGGTCAGCCCGCCGCCAACTTCAACGCCTCGGAGCGCGACCTGATGATCGTCCGCTATGGCCTGAAAGGCGTCACCAACTTTGGCGACTTTCAGTTCAAGACCAAAAAGGTCAATCGTCGAGGTCGGGACAGGGAGATCGTGGCTGATGAGTTTTTAGGCCTGCTTCACAAAGACCTGGTCGAGGAACTGGCCGAGGAGATCGAGCGGTTGAATTCCTTCAGCGAGGACCAGTCAAAAAACTGAGCCTCGGGGTGTGGCTGTCCGCCGAAATCAGCGCCCAACCTAACCAGTGGGACTGCCACCGCTGCTCGCCCGCCAGACAAATCGATTGGGGATGCACCCAAAATTCGCCCATCCCCGACCGATGGCAAGTAGGCGAAAATACCTACCAGCGCTGCCCGCTCAAGGCTATCACCCCGATGACACGTAAGGTCCTGGATTACTACCCCCACTACCGGGCCGGACACCTGCCCCAAATGGGCGGCCTCAACGACCAGCCCGCCTGGCTCATGGCCGCCCTGGCCCACGTCCACTCCCAGACCCAGGCCGCCCAGGCCAAACAGCTCGACCGGCTCGGCCCCAAGTGAACCACCCCCGCGCGGCCATTATGCCTGTGGGGCTGCCCACTTACGCCTGTGCGGCTTCGCACCCCTCACTCCGCCCCTCCCTCTTGAATGGGGAATGGGCACCCCGCCGACCCCCCTTCGGCTAAACCCACCCCCGTCAAGGGGGAGGGTCGGGGTGAGGGGCGCGTCTAGGCCTGGACCGCCCGGTACCGGTATGCAAGGCCGTCCCGGCTCCTTCAAAAAAGCCGGGACGGCCGCCCTGACACCTAACGACCGGCCAACGAAAACAACGGTGCCTGTTCATACACCAAGGCGGGACGAAACGCCGGTTTATCTGACACAGGACCCGCGCGACCGAAAAGCGCCCGTGTCTGCGCCTGCCCGGTAACAGACCGAACCGCGTTCTTTTGGATAACAGGAGCGGCACCTCGCCAACACCTCCCGGAAGTGCCTGGGGGCTTTTCTTACAAAAAACTATGGAGGGCCGAATGCACCAAATCCTCAAGACCCTGCGGCGGCGCTTCGTCGAGGCGCCGTCGCTCGCCTACCTGCAAACGATCACCATCGTCAACCACCTCCACCCGGCCGCCCTGCCGGCCGAGACCGTCTACCCGGCCCTGGCCATCAAGGACGGCGACCTGAGCCGGGACGTCACCCTCCAGCAGGGCGTCCGCGAACGGCTGACCGTCCTGGGCCAGGTCTACGTCCAGATCTTCAACCCAGGGCCCGAGGCCGGCCCGGTCATCGGTGACGAGATCCACGGCCTGGTCGGGGTGACCGAGATCATCGATGACCTGACCACGGTCGTGGACGGCGACGTCACCAGCCTGACCAACTGCACGGACATCTTTCTGAAATCGTCGGGGCCCAGCGAGCCCCTGCCCACCACTCGAGAAGCCGAGACCTTTGTCCAGATTAAACCATTTACTCTAACTCTCACCCGGCGGACGGACTGCGGCTGAACCACCTGCTGCAACTACTGTAACTGATCGCGCCCCAAGGTCCGGCATAGTTGGACCGATCACTCGAACCAGGCCGTCGGCCCGTCTTTTCGGATGACAGCTCAACCATTCACTTTAACACTTGCCCGTCCTCTCTCGCCGCCGGCCCCCAGACCGCCCTCGCCCGGCCCGGATTTTTTAAACGTAACCAACACACATCACAGGAGAAAGCAACATGCTAACCCGAAGAGCCCTCATCCTGGCCAGGGTCGAAGACGGCTACGGCGTCTGCTCGACCACCCCCACCGCCTCCCAGCACGCCATCGCCGTCTGGGACCTGGAGGTCAAACCCGAGGCCGAAACCCTGAACCGGGAAATCTACCGCGATTCCCTCGAACCCATGGCCACCGTCATCGGCCGCAAGAAGGTGGGCTTAAGCTTCAAGACCGAACTCAAGTCCAACGGCCAGTCGGCCGTGGGCTCGGCCGGCCTGATGCCGCGCGTCGGCACCCTGCTGCGGGCCTGCGGGTTGGTCATGAGCGCCAACGCCGAGACCTCCTCGGGCGACGCCGACGGCTGGCTGGATTTTTCGACCCGGTCCGAGTCCTTCGAGTCGGCCGCCATCTACGCCTATCGCGACGGCATCCTGCACCGGATCAGCGGCGCCCGGGGCAACTGCGAACTGAGCGTCAAGGCCGGGGCCTACGGCGAACTCAGCTTCGAGCTGACCGGCCTGTACGCCACCCCGGTGGACACGGCCGTGCCCACGGCGGCCTACGAGACCACCCTGCCCCCCCAGGCCAAGGGGGTCGACTTTTTGATCGACTCCTACGGCCCCTGCGTGGACGAGCTGTCGGTGGACCTGGGCAATCAGATCAACGACCGGGTCTGCCTGAACTCGTCCGAGGGCCTGGCCGAGGTGCTGATCACCGCCCGGGAGCCCAAGGGCAACATGAACCCCGACGCCGTGCTCGAGGCCACCGGGTCCTACTGGGCCTCCTGGGAATCGGGCGCGGTCCACGCCCTGGACTTCACCCTCGGCACCAGCGCCGGCAACCGGGTCCAGGTGAGTGTGCCCGAGGCCCAGTACGCCGAGATGGGCTACCAGGACCAGGACGGCCTGCTCAAGTACAACATCCCGTTCAACTGCACCGACGCCGGCTCCAACGGCTACTCGGTCCGGCTCAGGTTCAAGTAACGCCGGGCCTCGACGGCAAAACGACCGGCCGTCGATACCCGGCGGACCGTCGTGCCTCATCGCCTCTCTTGGCCGCCAAGACCTGAAGGAGTCCGACCATGCCTGATTTTCCCGATCTGTCCGTGCCGCCGTCGGTGCCCATCAAGGAGGTCTCCACCCGGGACACCATTCGGGCCAAGTCCGAGGCCGGGTACGTCTTGACCCGGCCGCGCTGGACCACGGCCCGCAAGCGGTTCGAGGTCCGATACCAGTACCTCACCCCGGCCGACTTCACCTCGCTGGACAACTTCTTTCAAAACGTGGCCCAGGGCGGGGCCGTGGCCTTTTCCTGGAACCATCCCCAGACCGGCTCCGTCCACACCGTGCGCTTCGCAACCGACGACCTGGAATGGGAGACCCCGACCGGCGTCAACCGGCGGCACGTTGGGTTCCAACTGGAGGAGGTCTAAATGGCTCGTGAATTGAGCGCCGCCGCTCTCCTGGCCGTGACCGGGCTGGAGGACGACGCGCCTTTTTTGCAACTCCTCGAGATCACCCTGGCCGACGAGACCGTCATCCGGGTCGTCCGCAACACCGAGGACGTCATCTTCGAGGACAACACCTACCAGCGGTTCAACTTTGAGCTCGAGGCCCTGCCCCTGGACGCCAAGGGCTCGCCGCCCGAGCTGGTGATCAAGGTCAGCAACGTCACCCGGGCCCTGCAGGGCTACCTCGAGGCGGGCGGCGGCGGCGTGGGCGCCACCTGCCGGCTGATCGTCATCCACGCCGACAATATAGGCGCCTCGACCTCCGAACTGGACGAGACCTTCATCTGCACCGCGTGCAAGTCCGACGCCGCCTGGGTCCACTTCACCCTGAGCACGGTCAACGTCCACCTCAAAAAGTTCCCCCGCGACCGGTTCCTGCTCGATCACTGCCGCTTTACCTTCAATTCGACCGAGTGCGGCTACGGGGGGGATGAGACGACCTGCACCCGCAAGTTCGCCCGGTGCAAACAACTGGGCAACCAGGAGCGCTTCGGCGGCTTCCCGTCCATGGTCGGCGGCGGGGTCTATGCCCTCCAGTGACCGGTGCGAAGCCGCAGTGCGAGGCCGCACGGGCATGATTCGCGCCGGACCGTCGTGCCATCCATACTCCTCGTCCGCGCTCGCCGGCGCCACTACGTCGGCGCCTGCCTGGACTGGCCACTGCCGCAGTGCGAGGCCGCAAGGGCATGATTCGCGCCGAACCGTCGTGCCGACCATACCTCTCGTCCGCGCTCGGGTGCGAGGCCGGCCCGCCCGCCAAAACGGCGGGCCGGCCTTCTCGCGCCAGTCCCCAGTGTCGCCGGAGAAAGCCCCATGGACTACGCCGATCTCTTGCGCCTGCCGTTCAAGGACGGCGGTCGTTCGCCTGAGGAAGGCTTCGACTGCTGGGGACTGGTCAAGTACGTCCTGGAGGCCATGGGCCGGACCGACGTGCCGGACTTCGCCTACGGCACCGCCCTGGACGCCTCGGACATCGGCGGGCTGATCGCCCGC
>JAHJDS010000576.1 GCA_018812395.1 Pseudomonadota bacterium | reverse complement strand
TTGCCGGGTGCCCGCCCAAAACATGCTCGGCGTCCAGGGCATCGGCTTTCACCAGATGCTGGAGACCCTCGACGCCGGTCGATTATCCATCGGGGCCATGGGCCTCGGCGGCTCCCAGGGGGCCTTTGAACTGGCCCTGAAATACGCCCGCGAGCGCGAGCAGTTCGGCCGGCCCATCGCCACCTTCCAGATCAACTCCTTCAAGCTGGCCGATATGGCCCTCGAGATCGAGGCCGCCCGGCTGCTGCTGTACAAGGCCTGCTGGCTCAAGGACAACGGCAAGTCCTTTTCCAAGCTGGCGGCCATGGCCAAGCTCTACTGCTCCGAGGTGATGAAGCGGGTGGCCACCGAGGCGGTCCAACTCCACGGCGGTTACGGGTTGATGAAGGAATACCACGTCGAACGCTTTTTCAGGGACCAGAAGCTCCTCGAGATCGGCGAAGGCACCTCCGAGATCCAGCGCCTGGTCATCGCCCGCCTGATCGGGGCGATCTGAGGCCTGGCCGCCGGGATCGACTGGCTGTTGGACAGGGGTCAAGCGCGTCCGGCGGCGGGAGGAATAGGCCGCTTCTCCCGCCCGGACGATTCACCGGAAAAAAAGATGTCTGACGAAGAATCCGGTTCACAATCGCATTGGTTTACAGTAGAATAATTTGGTTTTCCTTGCGACCCGCCGCTGACACCCGCCCCCGATTCGGAGGGCCGACCATGCGGGCGCCGGCCATAACTTTGGAGGCCGGCCGAGCACGAGGTGGTCGTGAACCAGGCCAAGATCCTTGTCGTCGAAGATGAACCGGTTGTCGGCCATGACCTGAGGTCTCGCCTCGAGGCCATGGGCCACACGGTCACCGCCGTGGTCGTTTCCGGCGAAGAGGCCCTGCTCGAGGCCGAAAAAGGCCGGCCCGATCTGGTCCTGTTGGACATCGCGATTAAGGGGACACTTACCGGCCCCGAGGCGGCCGAGGCTATTCGGACCCGCCTGGGGATACCGGTCGTCTTTGTGGCGGGCCACGCCGACCCCGAGCGGCTGGACCGGGTCCGGCCGACCACGCCCTTGGGCTGTCTTCTCGAGCCGTTCACGGATCGGGAAATCGAGATGGCCGTGGACATGGCCCGGTACGTGTCCTGGATCGTCAGCGACCGCCAACGGGCCGAGGAGGCCCTCCAAGAGAGCGAACGACGATACCGACTTCTGGTCGAGACGGCGGCCGAGGGGATCGCCGTGGCCCAGGGGGACCGGCTGGTCTTTGTCAATGACATGGCCGAGCACATCTCGGGCTGGACCAAGGACGCCCTCTTGAGCCGCCCCTTCCTGGAGTTCGTTCACCCCGAAGACCGGGACGGGGTCGCCCGCCGCCACCTGGCGCGGCTGAAGGGGGAAACCCTGCCGCGGCGCAACCGCTACCGGCTGCTTCGGCCCGACGGCTCGACCACTTGGGTCGAGGCCAACGGCGTCCTGATCGATTGGGAGGGGCAACCGGCCAGTTTGAACCTGTTCACCGACATCACGGACCGGGTGAGCGACGAGCAGGCGCTGCGGGAGAGCCAAAGCCGTTATCACCAGTTGTTCGCCAACATGAAGAGCGGCGTGGTGATCTTTGCGGCCCAGGACAACGGGGATCGGTTCGTCATCACGGACGTCAACCAGGCCGGGGAGCGCATCGGAAACTTCGACAAGGATGAGGTCATCGGCCGCAGCGTTCCGGAGGTGTTTCCCGGGATCGAGACTTGGGGGCTGTTGGAGGTGTTCCGCCGGGTGTGGCGGACCGGGGCCCCGGAGAGGCTCCCCGTCTCGCGCTACATGGACGACCGCCTCGATTTGTGGGTGGAAAACTACATCTACCGGTTGCCGTCGGGCGAGCTGGTGGCCGTCTATGACGACGTCACCGAGCGCGCTCGGGCCGAGGCGGCCCTGCGGGCCAGCCGCCGGGAGTGGGAGCAGATCTTCGAGGCCATCGGCCACCCGACCCTGATTCTCGACCCCGAGCACGGCCTGGTGAACGCCAATCGCGCCGCCCTGGA
>JAHJDS010000056.1 GCA_018812395.1 Pseudomonadota bacterium | reverse complement strand
CTGGTCGGTCTGGTCACGGGCGGGCATATGAATTGGAAAAAGCGGCCCCGCCGGGTGTTGCCGCTGGTCCACGGCCTGAACAACCTGATCCTGCTGGGCCTGATCGCGGCCCTGGTCATCACCGGCGTGGCGGAGTATCTCGAGGTCTGGGAGCAAGTCGCCAAGACCTTCTGACGGGTAGTCCGTCCGGGCGGCGCCCTCCCCGGTGCCACCCCGGGAAGAGGTTTCAGGGGTGGCCATGGGGGCCGGAGTGGTGTTAGAGTGGCCGACCCGGATCGGGACGACAAGGGGACACATCGTGAACTGGGAGGTTGATTATGACCGCGGATGAGATGCGCCGGCGAGCCTTGGATCTTTTTCAGCAACGACTGCATTGAAGTCAGGTCGTCCTGGCCGTGGGCCAGGAAAAGCTCGGCCGGCCCAATGAGGATCTGATCCGGGCCATGGGCGCCTTTGGCGGCGGTATCGCCAGCACGGGAGGGACCTGCGGCTGCCTGCTGGGCGGGGTGGCCCTGATCTCGAGCCTGTTCAGCCGGGGCAATCTCGAGGAAACCGAAGACCCGAACATGTGGCGGGCCAGTTTCAAGCTGTCCCGCAAGTTCGATGAACTGTGCGCCCCCTTCGGCGGGACCGATTGCCGCCGGATCGCCCAGGTCAACTGGTCGGACCGGGAGGCGGTCAAGTCTTTTTACAACGACGCCGACTCGCGACGGACCATCTGCGCCGAGTTGGTCGGCGACACGGCCCGGGCCCTGGGGGAGATTTTGGAGAAATACGCCTAAGACCCACCGTCCAGGGCTTCGCGGACGCGGGTCAGGAAGTGGGCCAGCCGGTAGGGCTTGCCGACGAAGCCCCAGGCCCCGGCCTCGAGGACCGATTCCTCGGCCCCGCCGGCCGGGTAACCGCTGGCCACCAGGACCCTGACCGTTGGATCGCGTTTGACCAGTTCCTCCAGACAGGCCTGCCCCCCCATGCCCGGCATGTTCAGGTCCAGGATGACCAGGTCTATCTCTCCGCCCCGGTCGCCGTAGATGTCGAGCGCCTCTTCGCCGGACATGGCCCGGATGACGGTGTAACCGTACTGGCCCAGAATGTCCCGGGCGATGTCCAGGACGGACGGCTCGTCGTCGACCAGGAGGATGGTTTCGTCGCCGCCGGCGACTTGGTCTTTGACCTCGATCCGGGCGACGTCCAGCCCGACGGCCTCGACCAGGGCCGGCAGGAAGATGTCGAAGGTCGTCCCCTGCCCCGGCCGGCTGGTGCAGGTCAGGTGACCGCCGTGGCCCTGGACGATGCCGTAGACCGTGGACAGCCCCAGGCCCGTGCCCTGGCCGACGCCCTTGGTGGTGAAGAAGGGCTCGAAGATGTGCTGGACGGTTTCCGGGTCCATGCCGTGACCGGTGTCTGACACCCGGAGACGGACGTACTCGCCCGGGAATACGTCCACCTGGGACCGGCTGTATTCCTCGTCCAGGGTGACGTTCGAGGTCTGAATGTCCAGGCGGCCGCCTTGGGGCATGGCGTCCCTGGCGTTGGCCCCCAGGTTCATGACCACCTGTTCGATCTGGGTCCGGTCGCCGCGGACGGGCCACAGGTCTTCGGCCAGGTCGGTGTTGATCTCGATCATCTTGGGGATGGTCCGCTCCAGCATCTTGACCGTCTGAACCACCTCCCCATTGAGGTCCACCAATTCAGTCCGGCTTTCGACCTTGCGGGAGAAGGTCAGCAGCCGCCGGACCAGTTCGGCGGCCCGCTCGGTGAGCAGGTTGATTTCGGCCAAGTGGCGATGATCGGGCGGGATGTCCCGGCGGCGGGAACCCAGCAACTCCAGGTAGCCGGAAACGGCGTGAAGGATGTTGTTGAAGTCATGGGCGATGCCGCTGGCCAGGGTGCCCACGGCCTCCATCTTCTGGGCCTGCAAAAGCTGGTGCTGCAGGGACTTGAGCTGCTTTTCGGCCTGGATCTGTTCGGTCACGTCCCGGCCGGTGCCGCTGATGTAGGGCTCGCCCTCATCGGGCCGGACCAGGCTGCTCCGGTAGTCGATGTAGCGACGCTGGCCGTTGGCCCGGAAGTAGAGCGAGGTGCCGGCGTAGCGACCTTCGGTCCTGAGGGCGTGAAGATATTCGGTCTCGAAGGCCTCCCGGAACTCGGGCTTCATGAACTCGGCCGCCCGGCGTCCGATCAGCTCCTCAGGGGGGTGGCCGAAGGTCTCGGCCAGGGCCGGATTGACGCTCAGGAACCGTCCCTCCAGGTCCTGGGTGTAGACCAGGTCGGTGATGGACTCGAACAGGTCCCGGAACCGCTTCTCCGAGGCCCGCAGGGACTGCTCCGCCTTTTTTTGGTCGGTGATGTCCTGCACCACGGAGATGATGCAGGCCTGGTCGCCGATGGTCACCGGCGCGGCCGACCACAGGGCGATGATCTGTTGGCCGTTCTTGCGGCAAAAAGCGGCCTCCATCTGGTTGAGGCGGCCGTTCTTCTCGATCAACTCGGCTCCCCGGCGGCGGTCTTCCGGGTCGACCCACAGGCCGATTTCGGTGGAGGTCTTACCGATGACCTCCCCGCGCCCCCAGCCGGTCCCCTGGCAGTAGGCCTCGTTGACGTCCAGGTATCGGCCGTCGTCGAGGGTGCTGATGCTGACCCAGTCGGGTGAGAATCGAAAGGCGGCCTGGAACATCTGCTCGCTGG
The DNA here is from genome assembly GCA_018812395.1 of Pseudomonadota bacterium. GTDB lineage: Bacteria > Desulfobacterota > Desulfarculia > Desulfarculales > JAHJDS01 > JAHJDS01. The sequence goes on along the minus strand of JAHJDS010000056.1, from coordinate 1,840 downwards.
CCTTGAGGGCCGCCTCGGCGTTTTTTCGATCGGTGACGTCGGTCAGGAAGTTGAGGGTCGCCGGCCGGCCCTCCCAGTCAAAGCGAACGGCGTTGACCTCGAGCCAGCGCGTCTCGCCGGCGGCGGTGAGAACTCGGAAGTCATAGGCCGGGGGCAGCTTCTCGCCGGCCACGCGCCGCTGGTGGCGTTCGACCACCATGGCACGATCCTCGAAGTGGAGGAACTGGTCGAAAGGACGGTCTATCAACTCGTCAGGGGAGTAACCGGTCATGGCGGCCGTCCTGGCGTTGAAGAACCTGATCTTCCCGTCCTGGGCGACGAGGATGGCCTCGCTGGCGTTTTCGACCACCAGGCGGTACTTCTCCTCGCCCTCCCGGAGGGCGTCCTCGACCCGCCGGCGTTCGGAGATCTCCGCCTCGAGCCGCCGGTTGGCCTCGGTCAGGGCCGCCGTCCGGGCCTGGACCTCTGTCTCTAGGTGGGCGTGATATTCAGACAGCTTCTCTTCGGTCCGCCGCTTGGTCGCAAGCTGCTCTTTCAGACGCCGGGTGACGTCGGACAAGCGCCCGACCACGACCGCCAACGACATCGAGACGATCACCCCCAGGGGACCGCCGGCCAAGGGCTGCCCCAGGCTCTGATGTAAAATGAGGTTGAGACCCAGATTGACAATCGACGCCGCCACTCCGCCCCACAGGCCCCACTGCCAGGCGGCCAGCAGCACAAAGCTCAACGAAAAGATCCGGGTCCGCGGACCGAAGGTCTTGATCAGCCACGGGAACAAGATGGCGTAAGCCGCGGCCATGGCCAGGACCACCAGGCCCAGGCACAGGCTCCGCCTCGAAACCAGGCGGTTTCGGACCGGGTATTTGTCTGGCGCCGTCACTTCGGCTGTCTCCGCTGACCCAGGGGTCGGGGGGAGGTCGAGGAATACGTCCCCAATATATTGAATAATACCATATTTCGGCCCGGACCACAGCCCGGCCGGCAATCAGGGCCCGCGGATTCGAGGGGCGATGTTGACACCCGTCCCCCGGGGGGCCACAATGCCCCTGTCATGAAGATCACCCTGGCCCAACTCAATCCCGTCGTCGGCGATCTGCGGGGCAATCTGGACCGGCTGGCCGTGGTCTGGGACCAGGCCGCGGCCGCCGGGGTGGACCTGGTGGTCACGCCGGAACTTTACTTGGTCGGCTATCCGCCCCGGGACCTCCTTGATCGGCCGGGCTTCATCGCCGCGGTGGGGCGGGCGGTCGAGGCGGCCATCGAGATGTCGCGGCAACGGCCCGGGACCGGACTCGTTCTGGGCGCGCCGCGGCCCTCGGGCCGGGGCGCCGGCCGCGGCCTGTACAACTCGGCCCTGCTGATCGGCGACGGGCGGATCGTCGGCGAACAGCCCAAGACGCTCCTGCCGACCTACGACGTCTTTGACGAGGCCCGCTACTTCGACCCGGCGCCGGCCGTCCAGGTGATCCAGTTCAGGGACCGCCGGTTGGGTCTTTCGATCTGCGAGGACTGCTGGAACGTCCCCCAGTTCGAGGGTGCGGTTCGCCACTACGAGGTCGACCCGGTGGCCGGGCAGGTCGAGCGGGGGGCCGAGGTGCTGATCAACATCTCGGCCTCGCCCTTCTTCGTGGGCAAGGACGCCGTCCGGTTCGAACTCTTCCGGGCCCACGCCGGACGCCACGCCCGGCCACTGCTCTTCGTCAACCAGGTCGGGGCCAACGATGAACTCATCTTTGACGGCCGGTCGATGTTCATCGACGCCCGGGGGCGGGCCAGGCTGAAGGCGGCCGGCTTTGTCGAGGACGTCCAGACGATTGATCTGGACGCCCCGCCGCCG
>JAHJDS010000575.1 GCA_018812395.1 Pseudomonadota bacterium | reverse complement strand
GACGAAAAAAGCCCCCGGGGACCTGTCGTCTCCCGGGGGCGCTCTCCTGCGGGCCCGGTGCGGTATTTCCACTCCGACCGGACCCCTTGCTTTGGGGTATCGAGGGTTAGTCCATGCTGCTCTCCCAAAAAGAATCAGCGGCTCATCTCCCGAACCGCGCCCAATGATAATTCATCGTTACTGTCCGCCCGACCGAAAGTCAAGCTGCCTATGCGGGCCAATAGAGGTCATTGCGCCCCGTTACGGGTCAATGCGCCCCGTTACGGGTCATTGCGCCACCTCCCATGTGCAAGTCAGACCACCATATCTTAGCTCCAGGATCAAGGCCGCTTTTAAACAAACCTGATCTGCTAGGCGGATGAACGGCGAATATGTTGGTTTGGCCGTCGACCTAGGAATCTCAAGCTATTGGGCCAGTATCTTGATTTTTCACGAGCGCGCAGAAGTAACAAGAGGCAGTTCATAGCTTCATCGACTGGCTTGGGCGCTGAGAGCGGCTCAAGGGTAAACAATAGGAGTACTGGGGAGCGGGTGGGCGAACAAATGGCTATTCTAAGGAATTTTGTTGAGGCTGGAAATTTTGAAGATACGGATCGACTAGCTTCAATACTGGCGCCGTGGCTTTCTTCCGAAGATAGCAGTTTTATGGATTTTTCGCGGCAGTGGCGGACCACAAGATATGGGGCGGGTGGATCGGTTTTATTTTCGGCCCTCGGTCAACAGGAAGTTGCCCGAATCCGGCAAAAACATCACGCTTCCGCTGACGGACGCCGCTAACGGCAGGTTAGACAGTCAAAACGGCAGGATAAACAATAATTATTAATAAAATGTCCTTTGGCCTTTTGCCATAGTTAATATATACTGTGTGATTCGTAGACATCCTTTCAATGTGGTAGAAGGGGTGGACTATGAGTCCAGAAGCGAAAAAGCGGCTGAGGTGGATCGAGGTATACGAGGCAACCGGACACGCTGGTCGGACCTGCCTCAAGTGCGGAATTTCCCGCCCCACTCTGCGGAAGTGGCTGATGCGATACGAAGCCGAGGGGCCTGCCGGCCTGGAAACCCATAGCCGGCGTCCCAATCGGTCTCCCAATCGCAAGGTTTTCAAGCAACACGAGCAATGGATTTTGGATTTGCGCAAGGTCCAACTGGGGGCCAGGCGCATTCAGAGGGAGCTTATCTGGCGCCATGAGTGGAAGTTGTCGCTGGCCACGATCCACAAGGTTCTGAAACGCAACCTTATCGGAAGTTAAACACGTCACCTCCGCCCAAAAAAAGGACCCCTCTCCCAAGCCCGGAGAAGAGGCCTTTTTTGTTCGTTCAGACCAGGCGTCTACGGCACGTTCCGGCAGCGGACCACGGTGCGACAAACGGGGGGCTTGCAGACGCGGCGACAAACGGGGGGCTTGCAGACGCGGCGACAAACGAGCTTGCAATTGCTGCGACATAGGCGCTTGCAGACGGTCTTGCAGACCTTGACGGGCTTGCACTTTTTGACTTTAACGCAGACGCGCTTCTTGAGTTTACCAATCCCTACAGTCTTGCAACTTTTGGAGGTCGTGCAGCGGGGCTTGATCTTGCAGGCAGGAAGACAAACGCGCTTGCAGACGGGGCGACAAACGCGCTTGCAGACGGGGCGACAAACGGGGCCCGTGCAGACACGACTACAAACGCGGGGCTTGCAGACTCTGGTGCGCGTGCAGACCGTGCGGGCGACGACCGTGTCACCGACATCACCGGCGGTGATGCCCAGGTCCGCCTTGACGGGCGTGGCGGCCGGTTGGGCCATGGCCGTAGCAGCCACGAACAGCCCCAGGGCCACGAACACACAGATGAACATTAACCTTCTCATGGCAATTTCCCCCTTGAAAAAATGGTGATACGAGGCACGTCGGAATTAGGCGCACGTGGCCCACATTCGGCAGTCATGGCCGGGTAAGAGGGTGGTGGAAGGAAGGGGACGGCACGGATGGCCCAACATTGGTGACGGTCAATCATGGACTTCCATCGCTCCCCCCGCAGTGTTATTTTTATCATGTCAAATCAACAAAAATAAGTCAAACAAGAATTCCCTTCCCGTATTCGGAGAAGAGGCCTTTTGGTCCTGTTTAGACTATTTGTCTACAATGCCCGGCGGTAACGGCGAATGGTGCGACAGACACCGGGCTTGCAAACGCGGATGCGCCGGCAAATAATGCGGGCGACGACCGTGTCAGCGATGTCACCCTTGGTGATGGCCAGGTCTGCCTTGCCGGGCGTGGCGGCCGGTTGGGCCGGGGCCGGGGCCGGGGCGGCCACGAACAGCCCCAGGGCCAGGAACACACAGACGAACATCAACTTCCTCATGGATTTTACCCCCAACGAAAAAGTTTCAATGCGACGAGTCGATCCCGGGGCGAACGCGGCCCACATTCGGCGGTCATGGCCCAGATAAAAAAGGTGGAATGGATTATGCGAACCGCAGCCCACCCGTCGTCCGGAGGTCGATCTTGGACTCCCTCCCTCGGGCGAAGCGGTTATTCTACAACGTTAATTCTGGCACGCCGCCCCCAGGTGGTCAATTGTTTTCCGGACCGGATTCTTTTCACCTAAGGAGATCGTTGCAAAAGTCGTCGGGGACTTTTGCAACGCTCTCCTCAGTCAGGCCAAAGGCGGGGGTGTCGAGGAGGGTCAGTCACAAATCCGGTGAACGCATATCGACCTCTGAACATGTTCTTTTAACCACTACAGGTGGTGGTCTTGGCGATTTATAAAAAATCAAGCTAGTTGCTCAAACCCGAGACTCTACAAGGTGAGCCATCGCTAAGAGTACCAGTCGCCTTTCTGGGCTTTCGCCTGCGTTGACAAAATAAAGGTACTCCGGAGATAACTTGGTGGATATCGGCCACGGCGAGAATCAACATATATCTCTCATAACTGCCCTGACTTCGCCTTTGGCCAGACTGAAGATATCTCTCATTATCCTTGACAGGCCGGGACATCCCACGGAGTTCATGTATTTGCTGTTAAGGACTACCGTACCGTCTACCTGAGTCGCGTCTGTAGCCACGCGTCACAATCCGATTTGCCGGTGACCCACCGCTTCCCGATTCGAGTCGCCTTCAGCCGACCGGCCTTGATCTCGGGTCGCAGCACCTTTCGGCTGAGTCCCGTGTAGGCCTCAATCTCATCCCACCCTGACAGAAATGACTCTCGATCGATCACGACCCGTTTTTTTCTCGGCATTTCTTCTTGACTCCCTAGTTCGGTCCCGTTAACCTCCTGTTAAGCATTGGGTGTTTTTTGGTTCTCGGGCCTGGTTGTTGTCGCAGCCGGGCCCGCCCCTTTTCCGTCTATAGCGGCTCCCTCTCAGGATGCTCGCGGACCAGGATCATTTCCTCGGGTGTCAACCTGCCCTTGATCCGCTTGACGCATTGGTTGTACTCGACGACCGCCGCCGCGATCCGGTCCGGCTCGACCACCTCGCCCCCGCCCAGCTCACGGCAGACCGCCTTGACGTCCGCCTGGGCCAGGCCGTCCACCCGATCCAGAAACGCCCGGGCGATCTCCCGGGTCTTGTCCTTGACGTACGGATGAAGCCGATCCAGCGTGTCACGTGGAACGTGACGCAGTTCGTCAAGGGTGAACCCTAGCTGCTCCACATAGGTCCGGTGGATGCGTATCAACTGCCGGGCCCGGGTGTCGGTGATATTGATTTCTGGCGAGGCCAGAAACTCGCGCCACGTCTCGGCCCGGCCCTCCCAGAAGCGGTTGTCCTGGGTCTCGACCAGCAGGGCCCCGAGTTCGAGGTCCCGGTCGCGCAGGTCCGAGGTCAGCCGTTGAAGGGCTTCGTAGACCTGCTGTCCCCGATCTTCTGTCGGTTGACCAACGCTCATGCCGCCACCTCTTGAAGCCGGCCCCATCGGCGCCAATTCCGCCGCCACTCACGCGGAAGGTCATCGATCCAGGCCTCGACCCAGGGGATGAGGGTCTGCAGTCGCCGGCCCCCGAGTCGCCGGAGCGGGTATCTACGGGTCAGCCGGCGCAAGGTAGCCGAATCGGACCCGACATACTCCCGGAGTTCGGCCCAGCCGTCCAGGAGTTGATCGGCCCGGATCACACCCGCGGCGAGCATGGCCCGGGCCAGGCGGACCTCGACGTCGGCCAGCCACTTGGCCCGATCCAGGGCCAGACGCCTCGTGGTCCCGCCTGGGCTGGCGTAGATCTCGAACAGGAGCCGCAATTCGTCCCGGTTGAGCAGCGGACGGTGACGGCGACCCTGGCCATCGGTCCAGGGCTCGGTTCGGAGCAGCCGGCCGATCACGCCGACCAGAAGCAGGGCGTCATGAAAGGGCGCCGGGTTGGGAGTCCACTTGGCGTGAGCGTCCTCTTTGGGCTCGAGCGGCAGGGCCCGGGCGTCGCCGGCGGCCATCCGCTCGAAGTAGAAAGTCACCGCCGCGGCCACGGAGTTGAGTCTGATCATGACGCCTGCCCTCCTTCCCCGCGTTTCTCCTTCCGGGCCTGATCCCGAGCCGCGGTCAGTCGCTTGAACGCCTCGGCATCGCCGCCATGGTCGGGGTGGGCGGTCCTGACCTTGATGCGGTAGGCCGCATTGATCTCGTCCTCTGAAGCAGTGCGGCCGACGCCCAGGACCTCCCACCACGGTCTTTGGCTCGGGTCCGGCAGGGCCTTGTAGCCCGAGAAGGCCTGCTCGAGCGTCCCCACGCCCCACCGGTCCTGTCCGCGGATCGCCTCGACGTGCTTGCGGATGGCCTGGGTGTTGTCATTGACTCGGTCCCATTTGTCACAGGCCAGGACGTGGGGCGTGCCGTTCAATTCGAAGTAGACGGCCACGGCCGGATCATCCGGTTGTCGTCGATTGGCGTAGGGCAATCCGTCCAGCCTTAGTTCGATATTGGTGGACAGGGTGATGTACCTGGCTCCCAGCCGCCGAAGTTCGGCCAACAGACCGTCGCGGGCTTTAGCAAAGGGAGTGCCGAACTGACTCCGCCGGCGCCGGATCGCCGGCGTCCGAGCCCAGCCCTGTGGCCAGTGCAGGGGGAAGGCATCAGGCATGGTCAGTCCCCGCGGGTTTGAGGTGGCCGGGTAAAAACGTCTCGGCCAGATCATCGAATAGGACCGGAATCCGGCCGGCCCGCTCGATCAGGCCCAGGACCTCATCGCCGTCCGGGCAGTGCTTGGTCTCATACGACGGCCTGACCAGGATCATGTTTGCTCCCTTTGTTGGTCGGGGAGGGCGGATTTGAACCGCCGACTCCGTGCCCCCAAAGCACGCGCGCTACCTGGCTGCGCTACTCCCCGATTTCAGGCGGTTCTAAGGGCCTCCTCGGGTTCAAACTCCGGAAAGGCATTGTGTTCCGTGCCGTCGAGCTTCCGGCCATGCCACTGCCTTTGGTGGCGGCAGGTGTTCATCTCCTGTCGGTCCGGGAACTCGTACATCTCGCAGCGATCCAGGGGTGCGGTTTCCTCGTAGGGCACCCACCGGCCCCACTGCTTGAACAGGAAGGGAACGCCTGCGGCCTGGCACTGGTTGCGGATGTCTTGCGCCCACCGAGGATGCATTGGCCGTGCTCCGGGGCCGGTCTCTCCACCGACGATCACCCAATCGAGGCCTTTCTCGACGAATTCCCACCAGCCCGAGCACCCGGTTGGGCACCGCCCCTCGGAACTCCGGCCATCATGCTTGGCGTGAATCCCGTAGGCGATCTCCGCCCCGCACCACTTACAGCGATCAAGACCGAACCTTCTCTCCAGGCTGACCGGCCCCAGCAGGGGCTCCAGGCTGACGCCATGGACCGTGGCCGGGACCCGGAGCAGGTCATCCAGCCGGCCGATCTGATCCTGGCTCTCGACCGTGGTCATGGCCCAGGCGTTCGGCGGCCAGATCTCTCCCGAGCCGGTCAGCCCGTACCCGGCGTAACCGCCCAGGGGCATCAGGCCGGCCTCGCCGGCGTACTCCAGCATCCGGTGGGGACGCTTGGTCAGGACCAGAAACACGTGCTGCGGGCAACGGGTCATGACCGAGAAGGCCTTGGTCAGGAAATCGAAGGTCACGTCCTCATGAAACAGGTCGTTCCAGATCGCCCAGACGGTCGGCTTCCTTACTCTGAGCGGCAGGACCAGGTCCTGCTCGTTCAGCCGGATCTCGCCGTTCCAACGGCCGTCAGGGGCGGTCAGGCCGGCGTACCGGGCCCGCATCTTCTCGTTGGTCTGACGGCCCCGAACGTGGGTCAGCCGCTCGGACCAGCAGTGATCGCACCCGGGCGAAACCTTGGTGCAACCCGAGACCAGGGACCAGGCCCGTTGCCAGAAGACGCCCCGGGCAATTCTGTTCGGATCGATGTTCATTACTTGCCTTTTCCCGCGGCAAAGGTTCCCTTGGGCCGTGCCTCCGGCCCTCCTTTGGCTCCGACCGCCGGCGATCCGGCCCGAGCCCAGGACCAGCCCAATCCGGTCTTGCGGCTGACGACCACCAGGACCGCCCGCTGTCGGCCGAACCACTTGGCGTAGCGCCGGTCCCAAAAAAACAGGTCCGCCCGCCGACGCCAGCGTTTATGCATGGTGTCGTTGACCACCCTGAACCCGACGCCGGTGATGTAGACCAGATCTCCGCAGCGGACGTCGAGCAGCCGGAACAGGTCTCGGCTCAGGGCCACCGTCCGGCACTGGACCCAGCCGCACTTGGCGAAAAACGGCGTCGAGTCCGTCTCGGCCCGGGTCGGCGAGTAGGCCGTGACCGTCACCCTGACGGCATCCTGGGCGCCCCAGGCCCGGCCGATGCCGAAGCCCACCACCAGGGCCACGGCGATCCAGAAATAGACCAATCCCAATTGACGCCAGGTCATTACTTTCCTCAGGCCGCCTTGCCCGCCACAATCCGGCGGCGATTATCCACCACCTCACGGGCCGCCGCGGCCAGCCGGCCGTGCAGGCCATCAGTGTCACGCCACTTTCGGACCAGCGACTCCAGATAGTTCGTCGGCATCTCTCTGATCCTGCTTCCGGCGTGATCGCCGTACGGGTAAATCATGTCCGCACTCGGCTCGGCCATGGCCGACCCCTCCCGTCAAAATGGGTCAGGCCGCCTTGCTGGCCGGCTCGGCCTCGGCGGCCTCTTTCTTCACCCGAAGCCACACAAGCCGACCTTGGTCGTCGTGCTCCATGGTCACCGCCACGTTGGGCGGGATTTCCGAGGACGAAGTCCAAAAGTCCCGGGCCTCCTCCGCCTGGGCGAACTCCATGGCCTTCTGGCGGTCGGCATCGGTCAGCGGTTCGGGCCCCTTGACCGCCTTGTCAATGTCCAGCCGGATGAGGCATTTGACGCCCCGCCCGTAGTCGTACTTCCAGACGCACTCCACCGGCCGGTCCTCGGCGCCCCGGCGGTGGCGCTTGGCCAGGTCCTTCAACTCGGCGTCCAGGTCCTTGATCCGTTCGTTGAATTCCTTGTTGGACGCCGCCTTTTCCGCCTCGACCGCCTCGATCTCCTGCACCTTGGCCGCCAGTTGCCGGCCCAGGTGCAGCATCTGATCGTCGGTCAGCTTGACCGGCAGTTCCATGGTCTCTGTCTTCATGAGTTCCCTCCCTCGTCCGTCTTGTCGGTGTCTTGGCCAACCACGTCCCGTCCGTCCACGGTCACCCGGCACTGATGCCCCAGGGCCCGGCACCCGGCATGGATCACGCCTGTGAAGCGGTGGACCAGGCCCGGGCGCAGCACCAGGGTCCCGACGTACCAGGTGTCCAGGCCGTCATCGAGCCCCACGTCCAGGTGGACCGTCCCGTTTCGGCCATTGGTCTTGCCATTCAGGTTGACCTTCATTCGTCTCTCCGGTCCCGGCCGCTCAGGGGCACCTCAGGGCACAGGGCCTTCAACCGCGAGTCGATGGCGCCGGCCAGCTCCCAGTCCACGGCCTTGATCCGCTCGATCATCTTTTTCCGCTCGACGTTGGCGGTGATGATCGTCAGCCGTCGGGCGGACCAGCGGCCGTTGAGGATCAGGAATAAACCGCGGCAGACCCACTCACTCAGCTTCACCTTGTCCAGATCGTCAAAGACCAGCAGCGGCGTTTTGATGTACCGCTCGAACACGTCCTTGGCCGTCTCGGATCCGTTGTGGCCGAAAGTGCTGGTCAGCTCGAGGAAGAACATCGGCGCCTCGACGAACAGCCCGGAGCCGGTCTGGATCAGGGACTCCCGAAGGTGGGCCGCGGCCAGGTGAGTCTTGCCGCAGCCCCAGGGGCCCCAGCCGTACCAGCTTT
>JAHJDS010000574.1 GCA_018812395.1 Pseudomonadota bacterium | reverse complement strand
TCTCTGGCATCGCTTTATCAAACGGTAAGACCCAATCCGACAGACTAAATCCCAAGAGCTCCGGATTATCAGACAGTGTCCAGCGACGACCTGATTTCCCTCAACAGATCGGTCAATCGGTATGGTTTGGCTACAAACCCGGACGCGCCCGCCTCACGTAATACGATTTCCAGCCCGCTCGCCAGGTATCCGGTGGCCACGACAACCTTTACTTCAGGGTCAATCTCTTTCAGTTTGCCCAGGCATTCCTGGCCGCCCATCCCCGGCATCCCCAAATCGAGAATGACTAGGTCAATGCGGTCTCTGTTTTTCTGGTAAGCTTGGAGGGCCTCCTCCCCACTGAATGCCTTGAGGGCAGTGTAACCGGAACTTTCCAATGCCTCCTGTGCGGTTTCCACGATCGCCTTTTCGTCGTCCACCACCAGTATGGTTTCCTCGCCTTCGTATGGCCAGTACCCACCCACGGCCTCAATGACTGATGGCGAGACCTGGCGTTCGGTTGCCGGCAAGTAAACCTCGAAAATGGTGCCCTCTCCCGGTTGACTGTGGCAAGTCACTGAACCGCCGTATCCGGTCACAATCCCGTAGACGGTTGACAGGCCCAGACCTGTCCCCTCACCCACGCCCTTGGTGGTAAAGAACGGCTCGAAGATGTGCTTAACAGTCTTCTCATCCATGCCATGACCGCTGTCGGACACCTTTAAAAGAACGTAATCGCCTGGTTCTTTTTCCGGGTGTGTTCGGGTATATGCTTCATCAAGAGTAACATTCCGCGTCTCGACGACAAAAGTGCCGCCGTCGGGCATGGCGTCCGCGGCGTTGACTCCCAGGTTCATAACGACTTGCTCGATTTGTTGGGGATCGGCATTTACATTCTTCAGGTCTTCATCGAGGTGGGTCTCGATGCTGATCATCTTCGGAATGGTATGCTCCAAAAGCCTGACTGTCTGTAGTATCTCCTCGTTCAAGTTGATCGGACGGGGTTCCGCTTCAGCCTTCCGTCCAAATGTGAGCAGCCGACGAACAAGCTCTGAAGCTCGTTCTGCCGCGACTCCCACCTTTTGTAAGTGGTCCCGATTAGCCGGGATGGTTTTCTCTTCGGCCAGCATTATCTCGACATACCCTGAAATGGCTTGAAGGATATTGTTGAAGTCGTGGGCGATGCCGCTGGCCAACGTGCCAATGGCCTCCATTTTCTGGCCCTGCATCAGGCGATCTTCCAGTTGCCTTAGCTCTCGCTCGGCAAGAATGCGATCAGTTATGTCCAATGATACGTTTGCCAAGAATAGTGGTTCTCCGGTATCGGGATCTTTAACGGTGAATGTAATGGCATGAACATCCGTGAGTTTGCCGGTTAATAGGTTGCGGTATTGGAGATCGCCTTCCCATGTGTCACCACTGATCAGCCTTGGCAGGAGCTCGTCTTCCACCAGCCCTATCAAGTGGTCTGGAATGACTTCCATGATGTTTACTCGTTCGACTTCATCGGGGTCAATGCCGAGCATCCTTCCGCCGGCCTCATTGAGAAAAATCATCTTTCCATCCAGAGTAGCAAGGTTGACAAGCTCACGGCTGTGCTTCACCACTGCCGCAAGTTTTTGCATCTCCTTCTCCGACCGCTTGCGCTCGGTAATATCCTTCAAGCTGACGACTGTCCCCTTTGGGGTTCCATCTTTCTCCCGCCATAAAGCGGCGCTCACGATTACGTCCCGAATTTCTCCGCTCTTGGTGTATCGCCTGCTTTCAAAGGTGATATGTGAGTCTCCACTGGCATACGTTGCCTCTATTGCACCTATCGTTTCTGATAGGTTTTCCTCCGGTACGAAATCAATCTTCTGCCCTAAAAGTTCTTCAGAAGTCCACCCAAAATCACGAGTGAAAGCCGGATTCAGATACTCCGCCTTACCTTGTCGGTCATAAACAATGAGAGGATCTGCCGTCGTTTCTAAAACCGTACGAAATTCTTTTTCTCGCTCTTCTAGTGCTTCCTCGGCCGTGCCCGCCTGGACCACCTGGGCGGTCGTGTGAGCCAAACCTTCCAGCAAGACGTCTTCATCGTGAGAAATGGCTTGTTGGCTAAAGAGCGCCAGAACGCCTATCGGCCTCCCGGTTCCCGAAAGAAGCCGATAGCCGGCAAAGGAAGCCAGACCGAGGGCCCGCGCCCAATCGTGGTCGTGAACCCTCGGATCGTGGGTCACGTCATTGGTCAGGAACCTGGAATCGTCACCCGCCGCTACTCGCCCGATCTTGTAGCAGCCGAACGGCACCCGCCGGTGCACTTCCCCGTCGAGGTGGGTATACCGCCCCGAACTGGCCATCAGGTGGAGACAACGGTTTCGATAACGGCACACATGGGGACCTTCCGTCACTGCGGCGTGAATGCAGCCAGAGTCACACCGGTCCCCGGGCTTTGTGATCCAGATTCGGGCGAAATCGGCTCCGAAGATCTTTACCACCCCGTCGGTGATGAGCCTCAGCTTTTTGGAAACCGAGCCTGGAACAAGCAATTCCTTCAGCAGTGCGTTGAGCCGCATGATCAGGTCCTCCGACCTTTCGCGCACGGCTTCTGGCTCCATTAAATCCGCCACCCTCCGGCGTAGGTCAGCCACTTCTTCAATGAGTTGAGCCTTGGTCTTGGATTCGTCGCTCATGACGAGAACTCCATTAGGGCTCAGATCGCCCCTCTGGCCATTTCAGGGAAAATAGGTAGATGCTTTGATTTTACAGGATTTTAATAAGTCCAGCAAGACGCCATCTTGTAGGTATTCAGTGATTCCCCCTCCACCCCCTCCCCCCTCCTCCCCCACCTCCTCGATCCGAAAAGCGGTGGGGGCGGCCGGCGTTGTCGAGGGCCGACTCCCCGAGGCGGCGCCTCTACCAGGTCGTCGGCGTGGGAGGCGGGGGGCTCTGCAGGGGGGCTTGGACAGTTCGTGACCTCAGGATCCATTTATGGGGACCGGAGATGTTCAGGGAAAAACAGCCGCCCGTGCCGCGGTCCGTCGCGGGCGCCGCGGCCGCCGGATCACCCGGTCAAGTGGGGAACCGTCCGGCCTCGGCCCCTCCGGCCCGGCTCCTGGCGGCCCGGTGCGTCAAGGTGCCGGTCTGTCGGACCGAAAAGAGCTGCGGTCCGCTTTGCTGCTCGGTCTGCGGGGACGAACTGACGTTCAACAAATCCTGTTTCAGCCCCGGGCAGTGCGCCCGGATCAAGGGCTGCGTCATGGTCCACGGCTGCGGGGCGCTCGTTTTCAAGCATAAGCGTTGCGCCAAGGTCTGCCGCCAAGTGTGCCAGACCCGGCTGCATTGTAAAACCCAGGTCATCTGTCGCTGAGATTGTTCATCGACGCGGGCCGGGGTCGCCCCTCCGGCCCTTTCCTGCTATACTGAGCCATCACGGATCGGTTGATTGGGAGGCCAGGTGAAACTCAGGTCCAAGGCCCTGCTCGTTTTCGGCTCGACCATGGCCGGCATCGTCATGATCGTGCTGTTTTCGGTATAAAGGAGGCATTAATGTCAAGGGCCATTGCCACGTTGCTGACCGTTGGGATCTGTCTGGCGGTCGCGGTGACGACCACCGCGGGATCGGCCCAGGCCGTCCCTCAGTCGGCGTCGGGGATCATCACTACGCCACGGCCGGTTCATGTGGCCGCTTGTCGTTTGGTCCGGAAGACCTATCCCTGCACCCAACATCAGCAACGCTGCCGGCTGGTGGAAAAGTGCGTTCCCTGGCGGAAATGCCGTCTGTTGCCCCAGGGCCGGCAGTGCTACACCACCCGAAAGTGCTGGAAGGTTCGTCAATGCCAGATGGTTCCGGTACGGGCGACCTGCTGGCGGACCTATCGGATCTGCGACTGACGATCGGGACGATCACCTTTCAGGGCGATTCTGTCGTAAACCGGTTCCATGGCCACGGCCGGCGCTTCCGAAACGACCCGACCGGCGGGGCGAAAAAATAGATTGTGAACAAAAACAATCTTGACGACGGCCGCCCGATGATTAATCCCGGCTTGAACAGTTGAACCATTCCCCTCGCCAGAAGGGGCAACGAACTACGGCGGTCCTTGTACGCCTCGTCCACGAATCTGACCGCCGCCGAGTCGACATGGACGTTCTCCACCCCTCTGGTTAAGATGGGTATTGGAAAAAAACATATAACGCGAATCATGCCCGTGGGGCCTCCCACCCTGTGCGGCGGCGCACCTCAGACGGCAAAGCCGTTTGGTCCACCAGCTAAAAGTGGAATAGCCGTAAACAAAACGGCCCGCCTCTGGTTCGAGGCGGGCCGCTTAAGATGGTACGGCTTGATTATTTGACTTTCTTGTCCTTCTTGAGGGGCTCGGTGTTGCTGATCAGCCAGGCGCCGCCCTTTTTCACCAATTCGACCTTGAGTTTCCAGATCTCCAGGGCCATTTTCTTGTACATGTCCTTCATGAACTTCTCGGCCTGGGCCCGCTGCTTGGGATCCGTGATCTTGGCCAGGTTGACCTTGCCCGTGTCCCACATCACCTTGGCCAATTTGGTCGCATCCAGGTGGGCGATGGCCGTGGCCTTGTCGCCGGTGATCTTGACGTCCGTCACCTTCTGGAAGGCAGCGCCAATCCCGGGGATGATCTGCTTGTCCCGGGGGGTGGCCTTGTTGATGTCCTCATTGGCCCGGCCCGTGGTCAGCTTCTTCATCCCCTCTAAATCACCCTTGGCCGCGGCGGCGAAATAGGCCTTGATCGTATCCACCGGCGAGGCGGCCAGGGCCGTGCCGGCCAGACCAAGCGACATCACCAGGGCCAGAACGAGCATCAACATCTTGCGACGACACATATTGACCGGAATTATGCCGCAGACACCGCAACGCAACCCCGTTTCTCCTCTTGCCAGGTCGATTTTTCGGCCCTTTAAAGATAAGGCTGGCTCTGCCTCGGCTCTTCAGACCCTCTGGACTAAGAAATTACCACGGTCGGCTTCAAGGCTCAACGTCTTTCCGACAAGAGCGCAAACCTCCCGTTCAAGCATCACCATCAGGCCCGCCTTACTGGCCGGGCCAGCCGACCACCGCCCAGTAATGATGTCTAGTGGGTTGGTGCCGGATTAGCCCGGGTAGCTTAGCCGTCGGGATGGACCTCGACCAGGGCCCCGGCGTCAATTTCCTCGCCCGCCATCACCCGGATCCTGACCAGTCCCTACCTCTTAAGGCCCCCCCCTACACCCCCCTCAACCTTCTTCCTCCCTTCCACACCTCCACCCTCACCACCGGCACCCCCTCCGCCCTCCCAACCCAAACCCCTTCTCCACCACCACGACCTTCACCACCCCGCCCAGCTCCCCCATCGCCCGGGCACTCAGCAGGTTGACCTTGTGCACGGCATTGGGGATCTCCGCGGCGCCAAGGGCAGGGCAGGATGGCGAGGGTGTTGGGCATGGGGTGGGCCTGTCTTTTGTGGCCCCTAGATGGGTCCTCTCATTACAGGGCCAATACTTATTGATATCGAGTTTATCATGATATTTGGATATTTTAAAGTTAAATCAGTAAGGTGGATTGAGGATTAGGACCTCAGCTCCGCGGTACGGCTTGAAAAATGTTGCAATCCCACCTACACTTCAGTAATTTTCAAGTCCTGCACATCATTTTGTGTAATTAGTGTTTGTTCTGGCGGTACAGGAGAGTGATCTTGAGCCAATCGGTAAGACGTAAACATTAGTCTCCCTAACACTTCATGGCTATATTCTAAAGCGTCGATTGTAAGTGACCCAACTTCTGGTTTGAAGCGCTCTAACCAATCATTTTTGTCCTTAATGGTGGTACCCGACCTTCTATGTTTAATTAATTCTACCGGATCATTAGGCAGTGGCATATGGACATAGGGGACTTGACCAATTTCCTTACACTCCTTTATTTTATGGATCATCCAAACCTCACTCTTGGCATGGGGAATAGGGGCATAGTGTACTATAAGACGACGGTAATTTCCTACAGAGGTGAGCCAGCCAAAATCTGGATGAGTATCATCTGCCAATGTCGCTGCGGTATCATTACCATCTTCAGCAAACTTTTTCATTCTTTTGTAAAAATGCGCCATGTCCCTAAATTTTTTTTCTTTTATCAGTGAGTTAAAAACGTAACCAGGAGTGAATTCCAATAGCAAATAGTCTCTCAGTATACACATTTCGATTAAGAGAGCATGTAGTGCATAAAAGATAAAAAAACCATAAATATGCTGAAATCGCTCTCCGGTTTCAACTGATTTGTCATTGGTAACAGAAACGTTAACTCTGTAGTATGCTTCCGACAAATCGCGCAATCGCCAGGTACAGCACCTAGTCTCGAAACTGATACGTCTTGCCAAATCGGCCAACTCCCAATTCTGTTTTCGAATAGACGTCGATGCGATTCGAGACCAAATAACATTGGCAGCATTACAATAATAAGTCATCCTCTTAGAATGGAAATGCATTGGCCTCCAATCTTCAGGCGCTGCTAAATCGATTTGTTCTGGAAGAGTAAAGAAATCGCAACCTATAGGGTATAAGCCCATGCCATCCAATTTTGAGAATAGCTTTTTGTATTCGGAAATCATTATTGACTTTTTGCCTGGTTCCACTAAGACGGTTGGTTTTCCTGGTAGACTGAAAGCTCTCAATCCACCAGCTAGGTGCACTATGCGAAAACAGTTCGGCCAGTCTGATTTTTGAGTCATGGCCTG
>JAHJDS010000573.1 GCA_018812395.1 Pseudomonadota bacterium | reverse complement strand
TCGATCATCGTCTGCGCCGTGCTGCTGACGCCGGTCTTCGACCCGCCGGTGACCAGCCTGGCGGTGGGGGTGTTCCTGGGCGGCGTGGCCCAGTTGATGCTGCAGTGGCCGTTTCTGGTGAAGAAGGGGTTCGGCTTCCGGCCGACGCTCCGGCTGTGGCACCCGGCCATGGGCCGGGTGATGAGGCTGTTCGTGCCGGCCGTACTCGGGGCGGCGGTCTATCAGCTCAACGTCTTCGTCTCGACGCTGTTGGCCTCGCCCTATCCCGGCTCGGTGTCGTATCTGTGGTACGCCGACCGGGTGGTCCAGTTCCCGCTGGGCGTGTTCGGGGTGGCCGTGGGCACGGCCGTGCTGCCTTCGCTGTCGCGCCTGGCCGCGGCCGAGCAGATGGACGAACTACGGGCCACCTTGAATCACGCCCTCCGGCTGACCATGTTCATCACTCTGCCGGCCATCGTCGGGTTGTTCGTCCTGTCCGGGCCGGTGGTCGAACTCTTCTTCCTGCGGGGCAAGTTCACCACCCCCGACGCCCTGGCCACCTCCCAGACGGTGGTCGCCTATCTGGTGGGCCTCTGGGCCGTGGCCTCGGTGGCGATCGTGGTCCGGGTGTTCTACGCCCTTAGCGACGCCCGAACCCCGGTGGTCATCGCCGTGGCCGCGCTGCTGCTGAATATCGGCCTGGCGCTCCTGCTGGTCGACGACTGGCGGCACGTCGGCCTGGCCTTGGCCACGTCGGTGGCCTCGGTGCTCAACGTCGTGTTGCTGCTGGTCTTCGTCCGCCGCAAGATCGGCCGGATCAACGGCCGAGACCTGGCCGTCAGCGTGGGGCGGACCCTGGCCGCCTCGGCTCTCATGGGCCTCGGGGTTTGGCTCGCGGTCCGGGTCCTTTTCCCGGGCGGGCCGACGACCATCGGCCGGCTGTGGACCTGCGGGGCGGGGGTGGTCGTGGGGGCCGGGTTATACGTGGCGGCGACGATGGTGCTGGGTTGTCCCGAGGTGGGCGAACTCAGGGCCATGCTGCGGCGCCGGCGGGCCGGGGACGACACTTGACTTTACCCCCACCGGTCTATAGTGTTAATCTTTTTAAACGGGGACGTAGCTCAGTTGGGAGAGCGGCGCGTTCGCAACGCGCAGGTCGTGGGTTCGAGTCCCATCGTCTCCACCATACTTTTATCGTGATATCGATTAGTTAGCTCTTCGCTGGCGGGGAGTCACAGGTGAGTAACTCTCCCCGTCAGCACCTTTTTTAGCCTACCGCTATCAGTCCCCACATAGCGCTTCGTGGTCTGCGTATTGGTGTACCCCATGACTTCGTCGATTAAATCCAGGCTGTGGCCGCTGGCCGTTTTCCTTGGCCCAAAGCTATGGCGCGTCCTAAGGACAAATGTCAGACAGGCCCAATTAGTTCAAACCGAGTGTCCTACAAATGAGTGTGAGTGGATCAGGATTCGGAGGGCAGCTAAATCAATCGGCCAGTAACACAAGGGATATTATATTGAACACAAGCAGGTCACCAAATTTAATAGATAGAATGTTAATAGGCTGCTTGTTGGTAGTTGGTTCACCGGAATCTCCTGGCACCTGGGCTGTAAATTGTGAGTGAATAGGCTGTGATCGACTAAGTGACCTGGACGACGCCTTTCCATTTGAACCTTTCTTGGCCAAAGCTTGCCCTGGGTTTGCCAAAGGCGACCCGAGTCGGGAAGAGGTGGCTAACCCGGAAGTCAGATTGTGATGCCTGGCTGCAGACGCGCCTCAGGTAGGCGTCAGGGCTGGCTTGCCCAAAGGGGCACCACATGGACACCGCTGAGTGTCCCGGACTGTCAAGATGAGAGATATCCGCACTCTTTAGGAATCGGTGGGCAGACAAAATAGGTTCGGGCTATCTTGACCCGTCAAAAGTCGAAGCTCACCAGATACGCTGGTGGTCAAACGAGTGGTATAGTCTACTGAACAGATGATCGGTAAGGCGATGTGCCAGGTATGGGACTTATTCCTCTTACGAGATATTGTTATGTAAGGAATTATTACCTTCTCTCTTTTTTAGCGCGACTTTTCCCTGGGATCATAATTCGATTCTGGCGACAGGCCGGCTGTCTTGTCGCTCCGTTTTAGCAGGAACTCGACAACCCGGCGGTAGTGGCTCTCGAAGATGCGTCGCGACCGGAACAGGCCGGTATGCCCCGCCTCGCACAGCAGGTTGAGCTTGTCCTCTGGGGGAACTTGGTCGAGGGCGTCCAGATGGGCCGTGGTCTGGAGGGGGGGCGTAATTTCATCCTTGGTGCCGCCGAGGGCCCAGACTGGTACGCCGGGTGGGAAGTCCTGGAAACCGATCGTCCGCCCGCCGATCTCCAGTCGGCCTCGGGCCAGTTCGTTGTTGATGAAGATCTTTCTGTATGTGTCCTGGATGAAACCCAGCGAGGGGTGGTGGACCAAGTTGTACCACTGATAAAATTCCCGCTGGCGCTGGGCGGCCTCCTGGTGGCCCGAGATTAGGTCCTCCCAGAGTTGGGTGTAGTTTTTGAAGTGCCGGTCCAGGCCTAAGAGGTAGAATCCCAGGACTTGAAGTCGGCCATCATAGGTCTCTCTGCCGGCTCCAGCCTTGCCTGAAGGCACGGTGTGGCCTAAAAAAAAGGTCAACCACTTGACATAGTCCTCGCCCATCCACCGGCTGAAATCGGTCAAGAAACCCCTTTCGGCCTCGGTGTCCATGGGGGAACCGGCACAGCCAAAGCTCTGGGCCAGATGGGGGTGGAGGATGATGGCGGACATCAACAGCGGTCCCGGCTGGCAGATGGCCACGGCGTGGGCCGGGCGACCGGTAAGGTCCCGGACGGCCTCAAGAGCGGCCCGGTACTGTTCGACTTGACCATTGAAGTTCTCGTAGTGTCGTCGGCCGTTCACCTGTAGCGGGATGTCGTCGGCGCACTTCATCTCGACCACCGCCATCCGGGTCAGGCCGGCGTCGCGCATGTAAACGGCCACCGCCTCGGCAATGTTGGAGTGGTTGCCCGCCCGGGGGGCGAACACAATGGTGTAGTTGTCGATCCGGTGGTCGAGGGCATTCGAGATGTCGATCACCCTCAAACCCGGCAGATCGACGATCACGTCCTCGTCGCCGTATTGACAGGCCCAGTCCTGTGGGGGAGGGTCGTCCATGAACAGGTTGATGAATTCCAGTTCGCCACGGCATCGTTCCCAAAACCGGTTCAGGCGCCTCAGCCAGCGATTCTTGACCAGGTCCGAGGACCGGTTCAGGCCCTCCTGCCAGATCCGCAGGTGTCTGGCCACCGGCTCACCGGCCATGGGCGCCACCAGGGGCAGGAATCGCTCGCCCAGTTTGAACCACAAATCACAACTGTCCCGGACCAGATCGAAGCCCAATTCGACGGTTTCGATCCCGGTCCGGGCCAGGTCGGCCCCGGCCCGGGTGGGGAGTTTAACCGCCTCCAGACCGGTCAGCAGGTGGGGAAACAGGCTCATGAAGGATTCGGGCATGGTCATACCTCGGAGCTTCAGCGGTCACTGTCGAGGGCACAAGCATTCGAGAACCAAGTCCTCCCTCGGTTTGACGGAGGACTATACCACAGGTCTTTGAATGTGGCAAATCCCTTGAGGTGTGGTCTTGCCGGGCAGCGACCGAAGGCAGACTACTTTTTCGGCGGCTTGGGGGGCATGACCACGGCCCGGCCCTCGATGACCTTTTTCCCCTCCTGATTCGAGCAGGTCGTCTCGAGGGTGACCCGGTTATGGTCAACGTCGATCTCGACGACCTCGACTCGGGCGGTGACGGTGTCGCCGATCCTGACCGGGGCGGTAAAGGTCAGCTCCTGTTTGAGGTAGATGGTTCCCGGCCCGGGCAGGGTGGTGCCCAGGATGGCCGAGATCAGTCCGGCCGACAGCATGCCGTGGGCGATGCGGGTCTTGAAGAAGGTCTGCGAGGCGTAGTCCTCGTTGACATGGGCCGGATTGAAGTCGCCGGTGATGCCGGCGTAGAGGTAGACATCCGACTCGGAAACGGTCTTGGTGAACTCGGCGGCGTCGCCGATCGAAAGCCGGGAGATGGTTTTTCCGATCATGGCCTAAACCTTCCTGGTGACGGGTTGGCGGCGCCCTTAGAACCAGGAGCGGTGGCTCCAGATGTCCTTTTCCAGGTCCGTCATGTCCTGGTGGAGCATCAAATACATCGAGGCGTTTTGGATGGCCAGACCGCCCTGCTGGGCCAGGGCCGAGGCCAGCATGATCTCGTCCTCGCGGAAATGACGCCGGCGGTCACTATACAGCCGCATCACCCCGATGACCTCGTCCTTGGCCATGATCGGCACACACAGGATCGAGACGATGCCTTCCTTCTTCTTTTCCTCGCGGTACTGCACCCCTGGATCCTGGGAGGCGTCGGCCACCACCACCGGCTTGCCCTTGAGGGCGGCGGCGATGCTCTTTTCGGCCGAGATGGGACCCTTGTCGAGGTACTCCTGGCTGAGGCCGTAGCCGGCCACCAGTTTCAGCTCCTTTTTATCCTCATCCAGCAGTCTTATCGACGAGGCCTTGACCTGCAGGGCCTCGGCCACATCCGAGGTCAGGATTTGGAGCACCCCCTTGATGTCCAGGGTCGAGTTGATCGCCTGGGCCAACTCCAGAAAGATCCGGCTGTTTTTCATGGTCCGTTCCAACAACCGGGCCAGTTCGATGGCCATCGCCCCCTGCTCGGCCATGGCCGTCACGAAATCGATCTCCTCCAGGGCGAACTCCCGTTGCTTATCGGTGAACAGGACCAACATACCCACCATCTTTTGGGCCAGGTTGACCGGCACGGCCAGGACCGAGGCGATCCCCTCGGCCTTTTTGACCTCGTGCTTGTCCAACCGGGGGTCGGTGGTGGCGTCCAGGACGAACAAGTGGCCGTCCCTTTCCAGAAGGGGGATGATCTTCAAGGGATCGGTCAGTCCATCGCGGAGGTAGGCCTCGGACAAACCCTGCTGGGCGACGTCCACGAACTCGTTTTGCTCCTCGTCGGTCATGAACAGGCAAGCGGCCTTGAGGTCCATGGTGTCCACGGCCTGGGAGACGATCAGGTCCAGGATCTCCTGGCTGTCGCGGGCGGACAGGAAGGCTCGGTTGACTTGGCACAGGGCGTGGAAAAACTCTTCGTAGGTGGTCATACAATCTCCCTTCGCCGCTACTGGCTTCCGGTGGATTTGGTGCTCTTGCTGGACGCCGCCGAATCGGTTTTGGCCCGGGTCCGACCGGCGGTCTTGGACTTGGCCGCG
>JAHJDS010000572.1 GCA_018812395.1 Pseudomonadota bacterium | reverse complement strand
CTCGTCGGTGTCGCCGGTGATGAAGCGATCGGTCTCCTCGCGGCCGATGACGGTCGCCAGGTCCATGTCGATCTGGCCCATCTGGCCGACGATGTCCTTGAAGATTTCGTAGCCGCGCCGGCGGAGGTAGTCGCGACCCTTGCGGCCCATGGCGTAGGCGTCGACCGAGACGCCGGCCGCCTTTTTCTCGGCGATGAACTTCTCGGCCGTCACCACCAGGTTGGTGTTGAACGAGCCGCACAGGCCCCGGTCGGCGGTCAGGACGATCAGATCGACCTTCTTGACCTCCGGGGCCGGGGTCAGCAGCGGGTGGATGTCGGGTTCGGTACGGGCCGAGAGGTCGGCCAGGACCTCGATGAACTTCCCGGCGTAGGGACGGAAGCGCTCCATCCTCTCCTGGGCTCCGCGCAGTTTGGCCGAGGCGACCATGTTCATCGCCCGGGTGATCTGCTGGGTCTTCTTGACCCCGGCGATTTTAAGCTTGATGTCCTTGAGGGTGGCCATTAGCTCCTCGATTCGTGTGCCGGGCCCCGGGGAGCGGAGGCGGATTGCCGTTCCCCGATGGCCCGTTTCTCAGGTCATCTCCTCCCGGGCCTCGGCGGGGCCGGGCCGGCCCGACCTCCCCGCGCGGTCCGGAGCCCGGAGTCAGGCCGCGGACACCGTCGGGCCGAACTGATCGTCGAACTCGGCCAGAACGGCCTTCATCTTGTCCTGCAACTCGTCGGAGAGTTCCTTTTTGTCGGCGATCTCGCCGAGCACGTCGGCGTGACGCGTCTCCAGGAACTCGTAGAGCTGCCTTTCATAGTCGCCCAGCGCGTCGAGCGGATACTTGTCCAGGAACCCGTTGGCCCCGGCGAACAGGATCGCGACCTGCTTGTCCAGCGACAGGGGCTGGTACTGGGGCTGCTTGAGGATCTCGACCATCCGCACCCCCCGGTTGAGCTGGGCCTGGGTGGCCTTGTCCAGGTCGGAGCCGAACTGGGCGAAGGCCTCCAGTTCGCGATACTGGGCCAAATCCAGCCGGAGACGCCCGGCGACCTGCTTCATGGCCTTGACCTGGGCGCTGCCGCCGACCCGGGAGACCGACAGACCGACATTGATCGCCGGCCTGACGCCGGAGAAGAACAGGGCCGGCTCCAGGTAGATCTGGCCGTCGGTGATGGAGATGACGTTGGTCGGGATGTAGGCCGACACGTCGCCGGCCTGGGTCTCGATGATCGGCAGGGCGGTCAGCGATCCGGCGCCCAACTCGTCGTTCATCTTGGCGGCCCGCTCCAACAATCTCGAGTGGTTGTAAAAAATGTCGCCCGGATAGGCCTCGCGTCCCGGCGGGCGCCGGAGCAGCAGCGATATCTGGCGGTAGGCCACGGCCTGCTTGGACAAGTCATCGTAGACGATCAGGGCGTGCTGGCCCCGATCCCGGTAGTACTCGCCCATGGAGCAGCCGGCGTAGGCGGCGATATACTGCATCGTCGCCGGGTCCGAGGCGCAGGCCGAGACGACGCAGGTGTACTCCATGGCCCCGTGGCGCTCGAAGGCGTCAATGACCTGGGCCACGGTGGACTTCTTCTGTCCGACGGCCACGTAGATGCATTTGACGTCCTGGCCCTTCTGGTTGATGATGGTGTCCACGCCGATGGCCGTCTTGCCGATCTGGCGGTCGCCGATGATCAACTCGCGCTGGCCGCGGCCGATGGGGGTCATGGCGTCGATGGCCTTCAGGCCCGTGTACATCGGCTCGTGGACGCTCTTGCGGGCGATGACGCCCGGGGCGACCATCTCGATGCGCCGGAACTCGTCGGTCTCGATGGGGCCCTTGCCGTCGAGGGGATCGCCCACGGCGTCGACCACGCGGCCGATGACCGCGTCACCGACCGGCACCTGGGCGATACGCCCGGTCCGCTTGACGGTGTCGCCTTCCTTGATGTGGACGTCCTCGCCGAGGATGGCCACGCCGACGTTGTCCTCCTCGAGGTTGAGGACCATGCCCAAAATGCCGCCCGTGAACTCGAGCAGCTCCATGGCCATGGCCTTCTCCACACCGTGCACCCGGGCGATGCCGTCGCCCACGCTCAGCACCGTCCCCGTCTCGCTGATCTCGACCTTCTTGTCGTAATCGGCGATCTGGGAACGGATTACCTGACTTATTTCTTCCGCCTTGATGTGCATCAGACCAACTCACCTCGTTTGAGTGATTCCTTGAGCCCCAAAAGCTGGGTCCTGACACTCCCGTCAAAAACCAAGTCGCCGATCCGGGCGATGACGCCGCCGATCAGCGACTGATCCACTTTCAAATCCAATTCGACCCGGCCCTTGACCACCTGGCCCAAGGCCTCCCTGATCCGGGCCACCTCGGCGTCGTCCAGGGCCCCGGCCGAGATCACCTCGGCCCGTTTCAGGCCGGCCAACTCGTCGGTCAGGTCCTGGTAAACCGCCAGGATGTCGGGCGCCAGGGCGATGCGGCCCTTGTCCAACAACAAATTGAGAAAGTTCTTGACCACGCCGGAGACGCCCATCTTGTCGATCAGGGCCGTCAAAACCCGGCGGCGGTCCTCGAGGTCGAACTGGACGTTGGACAGGACGGGCAACAGTTCGTCGCCGGCCCGGCACAGGCCCACGAAGTCGGCCAGTTGCCGGCCGTAATCGGCGTAGTTGCCGTCTTCCTTGCCGAGGGACAACAAGGCCTTGGCGTAGCGTTTGCTGATGATCAGATCGCCCACGGGACTATGCCTCCGCCACCTTCACTTTTTCCAGGTACTCGCCGACCAGCCGCTTCTGGTCGTCGGGGCCGATGTTCCGCTTGATCAAATCCTCGGCCAGCTTGGCGCTCATCTCGGCCAGCTCGTCCATCAACTCGGCCCGGGCGTGCTTGATCTCCTGGCTGATGGCCAGGTCGGCCATCTCCTTGATGCGCCCCGCGGACTGGTGCGCGGCGTCGATGATCCTGGCCTTTTCCGCCTCGCCGGCCTGGACGTAGCCTTTGACGATTTCCTCCTGCCGGGCCTCGACATCCTTGAGCTTGGCGTCGGCCTGGGCCAGGGCCTGTTCGGCCTCGGCCTGGGCCCGCTCCAACTCCTCGAGTTCGGCCTTGATCGACTCGCGCCGGCCGCCCAGCATGTTCTTGATCGGCTTGCGTAAAAGCCACCACAACACCGCCACCAGGACGACGAAGTTCATGGTCCGGAACAGGAGGTTCCACCACATGCCGCTCGAATCGCCTTGAGCGGCCTCAGCCGCCCAGGCCGGAACGCTCGACAAGACCGCCGCCGCGGCGGCGACCAACGGCCAAAGCTTACGGGTGCTCATAGGCTCCTTCCCAGAATCTTCTCCGCCACTTCCCGCGAGTACGCCTCGACCTGCCCCTCGAGTTCATCCCGGGCCGACGCCAATTCGGTCTTGACCTGGGCCCGTACCTCGGCCACGGCCGCCTGCATTTGCTCGGCCGCCGCGTCGACCACCGTCTTTTCCTCGTCCTGGGCCGTCTTCTTCAGGACGTCGCGCTCCTGGAGGCCCTGGCGTCGGGCCTGGTCCAGGAGGTCGTCGAGCCGCTCGGCCTGGGTCTGGGCCCGGGCGGTCAGGCCCTCGATGTCGGACTTGTACCCGGCGAACTTCTCCCGGCGTTCCTGGAGCTTCCGCCTGATGGGCCGGAAGAGGATCAGGTTGAGGGCGAACAGCAGGAACAGGAAGTTGGCCATCTGGATCAGCAGCGAGATGTTGGGGATGACCTCGACCAGCGGCGCGTGGTAATTGGCCGGATTCTTCCACAGGGCCGGGGAGGACGTTTTCAATTGGAGACAGGCGATCACCGAGAGTCCAACGATTATGACCAGCAACGCCACCAGGAAAATGACTTGCAACTTCTTCATGGCCGTTCTTCTCACCCCGGTTCGCCCTGGCCCCACGGGCGGAAAGCGAGACGTCCCGCGCCCGTGGGGGGGAGGCAATGTGAAATCCCGTACTTGCGAGGGCATCGAAAAGGAGCTTCAGCGCCGGGCGCCAGCTCCAAGATCTTCACTCGGCCGGCCCTTCCAGGCCAACCGGTTGGCTGTCCTCTCCAAAACCGGCCGGCGACCGATCCCGACTCGCCAAACCGGCCGACAACCGCTCCCGACTCCTCAAACCGACCGCCAAGCGGTCACAATGACAGCCCCCCTCCGATCAACGGGTATTTAACCTAAATGGGGGGTGTTGTCAAATGTTTTTTTTCCGGCGGACATGAGGGTCGGCCGGCCGGGAAGGGCCTCTCCAGCGTTCACCCCGTCGGCCCCGTCACCGATGGAGGAGTCGATCAAAGGCGTGGGCCGCGGCCCCGGCGCGGTGGTCTCAATGACGGACGGCCGGGACAAAAAAGGCGGTGTGGCAACCTCGTCGAGCTTCAATCGATCAGGCCGACCAATGACCGGGCGGTCAGGACTCCGAGGGGGACAAATAGGTCACCTTGCCCGGTTCGATGAGGCTCTGGTCCCCCTCGAGCATCTGGCAGCGGCCGTCAAAGAGGACGCCCTCGTCGACCACCACCGAGGGCGCCTTGATGTCGCCCAGCAGCCGCCCCGGGTAATGCAGCACCACCTGATCCTGGGCCACGATCTGCCCCATGACCTGGCCGCTGATGACGGCCGTGCCAACGTTGATGTCGGCCTCGATCTCGGCCGATTCGCCGACGATGAGCACGCCGGGGCTCATGATCTCGCCCTTGAACTTGCCGTCGAGGCGCACCGAGCCCTCAAAAAAGAGCTTGCCGTTGAAATCGGTTTCCGGGCCCAAAAAGGCAATGATATCCGACGCATTTACCTTGCCGCGCGACATGTCTACCTCGTTTGGAAAAAAAAAGGAAAGGCAGAGAGAAGATAACACAAAGGGGCCGGTCAGGGCAATGAAAAAGTTGACCGGGAGACCAGGCTCGCCGTCCGGTCAAGGCGGATCTCACTTGGCGGCGTACATGAATTTTCTCATGGCCACGTTCAGAATCAGGCCGATACCGAACATGGTCGTCACCAGGGAGGAGCCGCCGTAGCTGATCAGCGGCAAGGGAATGCCCACCACGGGCAACAGACCGGTGACCATGCCGATGTTGATGACCACCTGCCAGAAGAAATAGGCCACCACCCCCACGACCAGGAACTGGCCGAATCGTTCGTGGGTGCGACGGGCCACGTTCAGCCCCAGGATGACGATCAGAAACAACAGCCCGAACAGGAAACAGACCCCGGCGAAACCCCATTCCTCGGCGAACACCGAAAAGGCGAAGTCGGTGTGCTTCTCGGGGATGAAGTGGAGCTGACTCTGGGTTCCGGCCATGAAGCCCTTGCCCCAGACCTGGCCCGAGCCCACGGCGATCTTGGACTGAATCAAGTGGTAGGAGGAGCCCAAGGGGTCCCGGGACGGGTCCAGGAAGGCCAAGATCCTCTGTTTCTGGTACCCCTTGAGGAGGGTCCAGACCACGGGAATGGCCGCCAGGGCCGACCCCGCAAGAACCAACAGGGAAATCAGCCGCACCCGGGCGTAGAGGATCATCGACCCGGCGATGAACAGGACCAGCACGGTGGTCCCCAGGTCCGGCTCTCGAAGGATCAGTCCGGCCACGGCCAGGGTACACAGCAACGGCCAGAACAGGTTGAAGATCGAGTAGCCCGAGGACGACTCGCGCCGGTTGAAATAGCGGGCCAGAAGGATGATCAGAGCCATCTTGGCCACCTCGGAGGGCTGAATCACCAGCGGCCCCATGGCCAGCCACCGCCTGGAGCCGGCCACCAGCTTG
>JAHJDS010000571.1 GCA_018812395.1 Pseudomonadota bacterium | reverse complement strand
GCCTGGTCTTCAACCTGTCCTACGGCATCCAGGGCCAGGCCCGCTACACCCACGTCCCGAGCATCCTGGAGATGGTCGGCATCCCCTACGTCGGCTCCGGTCCCCTGGCCCACTCCCTGGCCCTGGACAAGGTCGTGGCCAAGGTGTTGTTCAAACAGGCCGGGCTGCCCACCCCTGACTTCGTCGTCCTGGACGGCCCGGACTACGACCCGCCGGACCTGGAATACCCCCTCATCGCCAAGCCCAAGAACGAGGCCGTGTCCTTTGGGGTGACGGTCGTCAACAACGAGGCCGAGCTGCGCCGGGCGACCGACGTTATCTTCGAGACCTTTCAGCAGCCGGCCCTGGTCGAGAAGTTCATCGCCGGCCGGGAGATCAACGTCGGGATCCTGGGCAACGATCCGGCCGAGGCCTTTTTGCCGGCCGAGATCATCTTCGGCGAGGGCGGCCCCCCCATTTACACCTACGCCGACAAGAAGGGCGAGTCGGGGCGGGTCAACCGGGTCGTCTGCCCGGCGCCCCTGCCCGAGGAGGTGACCGCCCGGGCCCAGGACATCGCCCGCCGGGCCTTCAAGTCCCTGGGTTGTTACGATTGCGCCCGGGTGGACATCCGGATCGACGGCCGGGGCGACCTGTATTTGCTCGAGATCAACAGCCTGCCCAGCATCGGCCCCCGAGGGTCCTACGTCATCGCCGGGGCGGCCATGGGCCTGGACTACAACGCCCTGATGAACCGGTTGGTGGAGGTGGCCAGCGCCCGTTACTTCGGCACGGCGGCGCCGCCTCAGGTCGTCCCGGGCTCCCAGGACCAGGGCCAGGCCGTTTTCTCGTACGTCATCGGCCACCGGGATCAAATCGAGCGGGAACTTGCGGACTGGTGCGGCCTGTCGAGCCGGACCGACGACCCGGTGGGTGTCGACCTGGCCTTCAAGCGCCTGGGCGCCCTGATGGCCGAACTGGGGCTCCGTCCCGTGGCCGACCTGGTCGACGACCCGGCCGTGACCACCTGGGAGACCGAGGCCGGCCTGGCGGGCGGGACGCTGTTGATCGGCCAGCTCGACGTTCCCCTGGGCCCGTCCGATCCGTGGCAGGCCTTCCGCCGGACCCCGGAGTGGCTCTTCGGCGAGGGCGTGGCCCAGGCCCGGGCCCCGTGGGTGATGCTCGAATACGCCTGCCGGGCCCTGCGGCGGCTGCGGCGGCTCAAGGGGCTGCCGCTGGGCGTCCTGGCCTACGCCGACGAGGGCCGGGACGGCCGCTACAGCGCCGAGATCATCCGCCGGGCGGCCCAGCGGGCCGGCCGGGTGGTGGTGCTCAGGCCCTGCGTCGAACGGGATCGGATCGTGAACCAGCGCCCGGGATGGCGCCGTTACCGCCTGTCGGTCCCGGCCAAGGGTGGGTCCCCCGGGCCGGGCGTCAACCAGAGCGGCTCGGTCGCCGGGCTGCTCGACCGGCTCAAGGACCTGGTCGGCCTGACCTCCAAAAAGGACGGGATCAACGTCCACCTGGCCGATCTCCAGGTCCGGATGGACCCCCTGAGCCCGCCCGACCGGGTGGCCGTGCGCCTGGCCGTCTCCTATCGCGACGTCCAGGCCGGCCGGCGGATCGAGGAACGACTCCGGGCGATCGTCGCCGGGGCGGACGGCTGGTCCCTGGACCCGGTCTCCGACCGGCCGCCGCTTGGGGCCCGGCCGGAGAACAAGGGCCTGATCAAGGACATCCTGCAGATCGCCCGTCAGTGGGAGGTCGAGCCGGCGGTCGAGTCGTCGCCTTGGCCGTCGGTGGCCGGACTGGTGCCGCCCAACCGGGCCGTGGTCTGCGGCCTGGGCCCGGTGGCCAAGAATCTCTCCACCTTCCAGGAGGCCGTCCACCGCACCGGCCTGGTCCGTCGGACCCTGCTGCTGGCCCAGTGGCTGGCCGCCGATCTCGGCCAGGAGGCCGGACGTGACCCGGGCTCGGCCTGACACCAAAAACCATGACTCGGTCCGGGCGACAGGTCCCTTTGAAGGGCGGGTCGCCGCCTCGCGCCAGGGGATGGCCTCCACGGCCCGGGACCTGGCCACCGAGGCGGCGGTTCGGGTCCTGGCGGACGGGGGGAACGCCGTGGACGCGGCCGTGACCGCGGCCCTGGCCCTGTCGGTCTGCGAGCCTTCGGCCTCGGGCCTGGGCGGGCAGACGGTCGTCACCCTGTACCTGGCCGCGGAGAACCGCGTCCTGGTCCTCGACGGGTCGTCCCGGCCGCCGCGCCGGGCCGTGGGACTCCGGTTGACCGAGGACGAGCGCTTCACCGGCCACCAGGCCACCACCGTGCCCTCGACCCCGGCCACGTTGGCCCACGCCCTGGACCGGTGGGGAACGATCAAGTGGTCGGCCGCCCTGGAGCCGGCCCTGGCCCTGGCCGAGGAGGGCTATCCGGTCACCGGCCTCCAGCACGCCCTGACCGCCAAATGGGCCGATGTCCTGGGCCGCGGTCCGGCGGGCCTGGTCTTTCTCGAGGACGGGCGACCCCGGCCCGTGGGGGCCAAGGTCAGACAGGCCGCTCTGGCCAACACCTTGCGCCGCCTGGCCGAAGCGGGCGTCGAGGACCTTTATGAGGGGGACGTCGCCCGCCGGCTCTGCCGGGACATGGCCGCGCACCACGGCCTGATCGAGGCCGAGGACCTGGCGGACATTCCCTGGCCGACCACGGCCGAGCCGGTGACCGAGCGGGTGGGCGATTGGGACCTGTTCAGTTACGGCTCGCCCGGGGCCGGGCGAACGCTGCTCGAGATGTACCGCCGTCTTCGGACGCGACCCATGGCGGACCGGGACCTGGACGCCCCCCACGGGGCGCTTCTCCTGGCCGAGACCATTCGACAAGTCCTGCTGGGGCGTCACGACATGCCCAGCGATCGCCGGCGGGCCCTCACCGGCGGCCACACCACCCACCTGTCGGTCATGGACGTTTTCGGCAACGCCGTGTCCCTGACCCAGTCCCTGGAGAGGGTCTACGGCGCCAGGACCATGTGCCCGGAGCTGGGTTTTCTCTACAACAACTACATGGGCTCGTTCGAATACGACGACCCGACCCACCCCCATTATCTGCGCCCCGGGGCCGTGCCCTGGGCCCAGGTCGCCCCGACGATCGTCCTCCGCTCGGGCCGGCCCTGGCTGGCCATCGGCTCGCCGGGGAGCAACCGGATCGCCCCGAGCATCGTTCAGGTCCTGCTCCGGCTGGAGCGCGGGTCGCCCCTCGAGGCCGTCGTGGCGCCGCGGTTGCACTGTTCGATCGACGGCGAGGTCTCCCTGGAGGCGGCCCGGATGGATCCGGCCATTTCCCGGGCCCTGATCGAAAGAGGCTACCGGGTCAACAAGCGGGAGCCGTTCTCCTTTTTTCTGGGCTGCGTCCAACTCGTCCTGCGCCAAGATGAGGGCTTCATCGGCGTGGCCGATCCGCGCCGGGACGGTGTCGCCGGCGGTCCGACCGACTGAACCGGTCTCAATGTGGGGCCCGGGGGAAGCCCGGTCGGGGCGTTTTGCCGGAGACGACGAACCGCGCCTTGACGGCTACTTGAGATAGCCCCGGGCCTCTTCGGCCGCGGGCAGCTTGATCGTGAACGAGGCCCCCTGGCCGGGGATGTTGGCCACGTCTATCTCGCCGCCGTGCCGCTGGAGGATCTTGTGGACGATGGACAGCCCCAGTCCGGAGCCGCCGTCCTTGGTGGTGAAGAAGGGGTTGAAGATGTTCGAGAAGACCTCGTGGGGGATGCCGCCGCCCGAGTCGGTGATGGTGCAGGCGGCAAAGGCCTTGGAGTCTTTGATGACCCGGTAGGAGTGGATGGTCATGCTTCCCTCGCCGGCCATGGCCTGGATGGCGTTGAGGAAGATGTTGAAGAAGACGTGTTTGATCTGCCGTTCGTCGCAGTAAATCGTCGGCACCGACTCGTACTGCTTGGACACCTCCACGCCGCTCTCCTTGATGTCCCGCTCGAGCAGGACCAGCGCCTGTTCGCAGATGTCTTGCAGGGAGTGCTCGGCGAAGTGGTCCCGGGTGTCCTGGGAGAAGTCCAGGGTCTCGTTGAGGGTCTTTTCCAGCCGTTCGACCTCCTGGATGATGACGTCCAGGTACATGGTCAGGGGCGAATCCTGGCCGACCTTCTTCCGGATGCGGCGGGTG
>JAHJDS010000570.1 GCA_018812395.1 Pseudomonadota bacterium | reverse complement strand
GCTGGAGGGCAAAGGACTGCCCCACCGGGTGCTGGTCCTTATGGGCCAGGACGGCAATTATTATGCCTTGAACAACAAATGCACCCACGGCGGCCGGCGTCTCGACCCCCAACCCGGCCAGGATCAGCTCCAGTGCTGCAGCGTCGGCAAATCGGTCTTTCACTATGCCGGCCATCCGCTGTCCGGCCCGGCCAAGGGCCGGCTCGAGGTCTATCCCCTGGACAAACAGGGCGCCAATCTGGTGATCCGCCTCTAGGGAGCGGCCTTCAAAGAAGCGCCTTGACCACCCGGAAGGCCCCCTGGCCCGCGGCCACGAGTTGCCCGGCGTCATCGGTGACCTCGGCCCGGGTGTAAACGATCCGGCCGCTTCGGTGCCGGACCCGGGCCCGGCACACGAACCGGTCCCCCCGGGCCGGGGCGGTGTACTGGATATCCAGGTTGATGGTCACGCAGTTCTCCCCGGCCTCGACCCGGGTGACGACGGCCCAGGCCATGGTCGTGTCCATCTGGGTGAACAGCACCCCGCCGTGGGGCTGCCCGGGAAAGGGCCAGCACAGGTCCGGATTGGGCCGCAGGGTGGAGCGGGCCTCACCGCCCGCGGCCGTCTCGATGGTGACGCCCATGGTCTGGTAGAATGAATTCCGGTTGAAGCCGTCGATCCGTTCAGGAGAAAAGTCCATGGTCGGTCCCTTGCAGGTGTTGGGTTGGGAGTCAGGTCCGGCGGAAGACGAGCAGGCTGCCGCAGCCGGCGCCGGCCGTTGACGCGGCAGACGGAATATTTCCGTGGCCGGCCCGGCCCACCCATCAAAAAAGTGGGCCGGCCCGGCCGGAATCCATTTTGCCGACGGGCTCCCCGGCGTCGGGCCGCGTCACTTGGGCGGCGGCTCGGGGCAGCCGCGTAGGCCGGTGACCACAAAGAGGCCGGTCTGTTCGGCGACGCCCTTGAGTCGGGCCTGGAAGGTCCGGCCGAGATCCAGATCAGAAGCCAGCTCGCGTCGGACCTCATCTGAAATGACGATCTCGCCCCCCTGGGCCTCGGCCTGGACGCGATGGGTGAAATTCACCGGCGCGCCGATGATGCCGTACTTGGTCCGGGCCTCGGAGCCGATGTTGCCGACGACCACCTCGCCGGCGTGGAGGCCGATGCCGGTCAGGATCTCGGGCAGGTCCTGGGCGGCGTTGTCCACGTTGAGGGCGGCGGCCTGGGCCTGCATCTCCAGGGCGCAGCAGACCGCCCGCCGGGCCACCGGCGGCAGGGGGCCGTCCAGGGGATCGAACAGGACCAGGATCGAATCCCCCAGAAAATCGACGATGATCCCCTGGTGCCGCCCGATGACCTCGATCAGCCTGGACAGATAGCGGTTGACGATGCCGATGGTCTCTTCCGGGCTCAGGGCCTCGCACAAAGGCGTGAACCCCCGGATGTCGGTCATCATGATCACCACCCGCCGTTTCTGGCCGCCGAGTCTGGTCGCCCCGGGGACGTTGACCAGTTCCCGGGCCACCTGGGGGTCCACGTACCGGCCGAAGGTGTCGCGGATGAAGTCCCGTTCCTGGAGTCCCTCGACCATGGTGTTGAAGCTCTCGACCAGGCGTCCGATCTCGTCGGCGCTCTTGGTCCTCAGCGGCCGGGTGTAGTCACCCCGGGCCACCTGACCCGCCGCCTCCGACACCTCGGTCACCGACTTGACCATGGGCCCGGTGACCAGACGGATGACGAGGATGATCAGGGCCACCGAGGCCAGGGCGGCCAGGAAGAAATAGCTGCGGAAGCGAACGATGGGTGCCAGGACCTTGGCCCCGGGGGCGAACAGGATGAGCGACCACGGCGCCCTTTTGAGGCGATAATGGCCGGCCACCAGATCGGGCGGGTGGCCGGCGCCGAGCAGGGTCCCGGAGGCCCGCTTGGTCATGGCCCCCAGCAGGGCCGTTTCCAGGGGCCGGTCCGCGCCGCCCAGTCGCCGGCGGCCGTGCCACAACCGGCCCCGGCTGGCCAGGATCCGGCCGGAATGGTCCACCAGGCAGACGTCATGGCTCTGCCACCACCTCAGCCCCACGATGTCCTGGAGCAGGTATTTGAACCGGAGTTCCACCGTCAGGCGGCCGATGGTTTTTCCCTGGGCGTCCTTGAGGTCAAAGACCAGGGCCACCACCTGATGACCGGTCTTGGTGTCGTAGCGGGGGCTGGTGACTTGGCTGACCCGGACCCGGTGAAAGGCCATTCCCATGGGGCCCCGCCGGCCCGGGGCCATCATCGGACCGCCCCGGCGCATTATGATCCCGGGAGCGGGCGTGGCGGCGGTCAGTTTCAGCGCCGCCCGCGTCACTCCGGGTAGGGTCCGCAGCCGGTCCAGGAGCCAGCGCTCGACGAACGGCAATTGGGGCGTCTGGCTGATGGCCCCCAGCAACCGGACCAGCTTGACCAGGTCGTCGATCCGCATGTCGACCGAATGGGCCGCCCGCTCCAGGCTCAAGAGGGCCGACTCCCGCCACCGGTCCAGCATCACCTGCCGGGCGTAGACGAAGCCCAGCAGTCCCATGCCCAGCATCAGGGTGCCCACCGGCAGGATCAACAACACGATCAGTCTTTGCCGCAGGCTCTTGAATTTCATGGGCGTCACCGGCTCTGGTAACAAAAACCGGACGTCACATCGGCCGTGGCCGAGATGATTCTTCAGCCCACGGCCCGATCAGACGCTACCAGACAATCATAATCCCTCGGCCGGGGATTGCAAAGGTCCCGGTGGGACGAACACCGTTATTTGTCTATCGATTCGATCCGGGGGGAGAGGGCTCGTCGTCTCGGGCCGAGCCGCCGGCCAACAGGGAACGGACCATGTTCCGGTAGGAATAATGGCCGTTGGTCAGTTGGGCCAGGGAGCTTTCGCGGCCCATGATCCGCTCGACGATGGCCGGCGGTTCGTGGCCCTGGCTCCCCAGGGCCAGGACCTGTTCCTCCAGGCCGGCCAGGTGGTCGAGGAAGGCGGCGATGGCGCGGCGGCCGTGCTCGTGGACCTGGCCCAGGGAGGTGAACAGGATCAGTCGGTCCACGTCCCAGGCGACGAGCTTTTGGAGCGACTGCCGGATGACGCGGATGTCCTCGTCGGCCCGAAGCGTCTTCTGGTCCTGGGTCACGAACAGGTCGCCGGAGAAGCACCAGCCCGTTGCAGGCTCGACCAGGGCGACGTGATCGGGGCAGTGCCCCGGGGTCTCGACCACCAAAAACTCGTGGCCGGGGGTCCGGACCGTGTCACCCAGGAGGTCCACCGGGCAGGGCTCGGGGTCGCCCCAGACCAGTTGCTGGTAGGGCAGAATGGCGGGCGGGTTCTCGATCAGCGGGGCGGAGGCCGGGTGGGCCAGGATCAACAGGCCCCGTTCGTCCTTGAGGAGGCGGTCGGCCCCGACGTGGTCCTCGTGGTGATGGGTGTTGACCACCTGACTCACCTCCCGGTCGGCGAGCAGGTCGAGCAATTCGGCCCGGGTGTGGTGGCAGCCGGTGTCGATGAGCAGACCGTCGACCAGGTAGGCGGCCACCCAGTACAGGGGCCGCCCCCCCATGGTCTGACTCATCATGATCCGGGTTACTTCGCCCTGTGGTGTGATCTCGATCATCGGGACCGGCTCCGTGGGCCAGAGGGTGCTTGGTCGACCATATTAGGTCAGGCCGGGGTGGGTGTCAAACCCGGGCCGGCCTCGGCCCCCGAATATTTTTCGCTCCTTACAGCTTTGACTTGTTCTCGACGGCCAATGGATATATAGTCATAAATTGGCAAAGTATAGTCTGGAACCGGAATTTTAATGACCGTTGAAATCCACGGCGATCCTGGTCTCGACACCCTGACGATCATCGCCAGTCTGGGCGACCAGGCGTTGGTGGTCGTCGATCTGGACCGGGCGATCAGGTACTTCAGCCCCGGGGCCGAGTTTCTGCACGGCCGCCGGGCCGGGGAGGTGATCGGCCGGCCCATCGAGACGGCCCTGGCCATGACCGAGGTTCCCCAGACCTTCCAGGCCCTGACCACGGCCGTCCTGGACGACAACCGGTACGAGTTGGACCTCCCCGGGCGCCGGCCGGGCACGGTCTTGCGCTACACCTTTTACCCCTTCCGGCGGACGGAGAGTGGTTCGGTCGAGGCCATCGTCGGCATCGGCCGGGACATCACCTACCAGTCCCGTCTGGAGGTCGATCTGACCGGCCACCTCCAGGCGGCGGCCCTCAAGAACGAGTTGACCTCGGCCCTGATCATGCCCGCCGCCGAGTTTGTCCAGAAGCTCAATCGGGTGGCCCACATCTTGTGCCAGGAACTGGAAGTGCACCACTGCTCGATCATGCTGGTGCGCGGCGACGACATCGAGGTCATCGGGGCCACCAACTCGAAGCTGATCGGTCAGACCCAGCCGCTGAATTCGGCCACGGTCTCGGCCGAGGTGATGCGGACCGGAGAGGGCCTCATCCACCCCGACCCACGGGGCGGCCCGGCATCTTCCCTGCTGACCGGCGGCCTGTTGGCCGGCCACCACAGCGAGTCCTTTCTGTGCGTGCCCCTGATCAACCGCTACGAGGTGCCCCTGGTCGGCACCCGGGGCCAGGTGGTGGGCGTCATCAACCTCAACGACAAGCTGGGCGGCCAGAAGTTCACGGATCGGGACATGGCCAAGATCACGGAAATGGCCGAAACCGTGTCCGGGGCGTTGATTCTCAACCTGCTGTTCGAACAGCTCAAGTCGTCTCACACCGAGTTGTTGGGGGCCTACGAGTCGGTCAACCGCCTGGTGGCCCAGGTCACCGGCCGCAATCAGGAACTCGAGGAGACCCGGCGGATGCTCGAGCAGGCCAAGAACAAACTGCTCCAGATGTCGGTCACCGACGACCTGACCCAGATCCATAACTACCGCTACTTCCGGGAGGCCCTCGAGGCCGAAATCAAGCGGGTCAAGCGGTACGGCACTCCCCTGTCGCTGCTGATGGTGGATATCGACCACTTCAAGCATTACAACGACGCCAACGGACACCTGGCCGGCGACGAAGTGCTCAAAAAGCTGGCCCGCATTCTCGAGGAAACGACCCGGACCACCGACGTGGTCGCCCGCTACGGGGGCGAGGAATTCGCCGTGATCCTGCTCGAGACCGAAATCGAGGAGGCGCTGCGCATCGCCGCACGCGTTCGGGCCGCCGTCGAGGCGGCCGATTTTCCCAACAAGGACAACCAGCCGCTGGGCAACCTGACGGTCAGCGTCGGGGTGGCCGATTTCGGCGGCTCGACCGACTCGTACAAGGAACTGATCCACACCGCCGACCAGGCCCTGTACGCGGCCAAGCACCGGGGCCGCAATCGGGTGGTCGCCTATGACGCCCGCCTGATCGACTCCGCGGCCGCCGGGTGGGTCGAACCCGCGCCCCAGGAGGGATGAGACCGGGCGGCCCCGCGGCCGTCCGGACCACAGGAGGACCCATGACCGAAGAACAGACCCTGGCCCAGGCGGTGTTCCAGCGCGTTCGGGACGAACGGGGGGGCACCTTCTGGCTTTTGAAAGAGACCGTCAATTACTACTGGAACGGCGACCCCGAGGTCCCGGAAGACGCCATGGCCGAGGTCTTTGACGACCTGCGCCGCCGGAGCGTGGACGTCGTGTTGTTTTACGAGGAATTGGAAATCGTGCCGGAATCCGATTTGGAATTCGAACCGGCCCCGCCGTCCGAGCCCGATCCCCGGGGGAGATTCGGCGGCCGGTCCCGTCCGCCCCGAGGGGGCAATCCCTTCCGCAGCGTCTAGAAGTCTGTCGGAAAAAGTCGTCGGAGATTTTTTCCGACTCGCGGCGGCCAAAAGCATTTGGCCACCGCGCCACACCCGGTCCGGCGGCGGCACGTGAAATGAACCGGATCACTTG
>JAHJDS010000569.1 GCA_018812395.1 Pseudomonadota bacterium | reverse complement strand
TTCTGGCCGTGGCGCCAACTGCCGTTGGCGTCCGAGGAGCCGTTCTGGCTCATCTCCCAGCCGCCTGACAGCCAGAACGTGGCCCGACCGACCCGGTAGAACAGGCCCAGGCAGACGCCGTAAACTTCGGTGTCGGCGGCCTTGATCCGGTCCAGGTTGTCGTTGGCCCCGCCCCACCAGAGGCCGCCCTTGAAGACGTTGATCATGCCCGCCGTCCGCCAGTTCCGGCTGTAGCTGACTTCGCCGGTCAGACCGAAGTCGCCGAAGACCAGCCGGAACGGCAAGGCCAGGGCAAAGGCCAGGACCCGGTCATCCTGGAGGGAGGTCCCCTCCATGCCCTCCCACTCGGCCAAATAGACCGACAGGCCGGGACAGACGGAGAAGGTCCGGCCCCGGTACTCCACGGCCAGGTCCAGGCGGGGGAACCGGGTGTTGAACACCAAGACGTTCTGGTTGTTGCGCCAGGCGGGGTTGTTGGCCGTGGCCGCCCCGGCCTGGCCCAGGGCGACCATGAAGCTCCACTGGGGCAGGTTGTAGTAAAAGCCGATCTGGGTGAACCGGCCGGAATAGAGCTTGCCGAACTCGACGAATCCGCCCGAGCCGCCGGGCAGTTGCTGGAACCCGAGGGCGCCGTAGGGGGCGTACTTCGAGGCGGCGAACATGTTGTCTTTGTGGCCGATGTCCATCCGGCAGTTGCCGAAGCTGTACCAGGCGTACATGTAGGTCAGCACCACGGCCGTCGCGCCGTGGGCCGGGCCCGCGGTCAGGCTGAAAGAGATATGGGCCCCGGTCCGCCGGTCGTCGGAGAAGAACAGGAACTGCAGCGCCCCGTCGCTGACCTGGACATTGAACGTCGTCAGATCGGGCTGCCGGATGTCCCGGGTGGCCGCCCAGCCCAGATAGGACGAGCCGGACCTAAGCGAGTACACGGCGTCCGTGGACACCCGGCCCCCGATGCGGACCTGATAGCCTGCGGCCGTAGAAACCAAGGCGACGGCCAACCACAGCGTCAACACGACGATCAGCGTCTTCTTCATTGGCCCCCCCTGGAATCGGCGCGTTGGAATCCGGATCGATCGATTCAACTCTTTTTCATTCGCGGCCGCGAGCAGACTTTGGCGCTGATCACGGCCCCCCAAGGCCACGCTCCGGCCGTGTTGATGTTAGCACGATGGGTTCGCGAATCGTAGTTTTTTGAGTTTCAAGCGAGCAACCGCCGCCAATTACTATTCAATTGGTTGCCGGTCGAGACGTGATGGGGCCGGCCTCGAGGGCGAGCGAAGGGCATCTATATTTCAACCTCCAAGAGCCCGGTCATTTTCGCTGTAACCACTGTCCCGTTGGGTCCGACTCACATTAATAAGGGCTCTGTCGGCCATTCCTCCCCCTGCTGACCCCCACCCTCCCCTCGCCCCCGGAGAGCGGCCCCGGCCTCGTTTGGGGCCGGGCCGCTTTCCGTTTTATCTTGGTAAAGTCGTTGAAGTGCGCCCCAGACGGCACCCGGTCGATCAAACGGCCGCGGGCAGGATTATCCGGGCGTCGGCGATAATGCACCCGTCGGCCGAGCACATGACCGGGTTGAGGTCGATGGACTCGATCGAGTCGCCCAGGGCCATGACCAGTTCGGAAAAACGGGCCAGCAGTCCGGCCAGGGCCACGAGATCTACCCCTTCGGCCCCGCGATGGCCCATCAACAGTTCGGCGCCCTGAAGACCCGGGAGCATGGACCGGGCCTCATCCGGGGTGAGGGGCGCCATCCGCAGGGCGACGTCCCGGTAGACCTCGACCGCCGTGCCGCCCAGGCCCGCCAGGACCACCGGCCCGAACTGGAGATCGTACCTGGCCCCGACGATCAACTCGACGCCGGCGACCATCTCCTCGATCAGGGCCCCGTCGAATTTTTCCAAGGTCGAAAAACGCCGCCAGGCCTCTGCCAGCTCGTCGGGCCCGGCCAGGCCCACGGCCACGCCGCCCACGTCCGACTTGTGGACCACCGCCGGCGAGACGACCTTGGCCGCCACGGGCCAGCCGATCCGGGCGGCGAACTCGGTCGCCTGCTCGAGCGTCCGGGCCCAGGTGAAACGGGGCACGCTCAGGCCGGCTTTTTCGAGGAAACGTTTGGCCAGGGGCTCGATCACCCAGCCCGCCTGTCTCGATTGGCGCAGGATGTCCCGCATCTCCTCGGTCAGCACGGCCGCCTCCGGCGCAGGGCCTCGGCCATGTGGACCGCCCCCTCGATGGAGTGGGCCACCGGGACGCCGTTGAACTCGAAGCCCTCGATGAACATGCCGTACTTCTCCTCGTGAGGCACGTAGGCGATCAGGGGTTTGCCGAAGGTGCGGTGGACCTGGCTCAGCCTGGCCCCCAAATCAGACGTGATGCCCGGCAGATAGGGCAGCATCAGCACCAGGACGCAGTCGATGCCCTCCATTTGGCACAGCCGGGTGGTCACGGCCACGAAGTCGTCGTCCGTGGCGCTGCCGGTCAAGTCCACCGGGTTGCCCACGGCGGCGATGTGGCGTATGGTCGGGGCCAGGTCGTCCCTCAGCGCCCGCTGGTCCGCGGCGGACAGGGCGGGGACGGCCAGGCCGTGCGCCGCGCAGGCGTCCACGGCCAGGGCGCCGTGACCGCCGCTGCCGGAGATCAGGCCGATCCG
>JAHJDS010000568.1 GCA_018812395.1 Pseudomonadota bacterium | reverse complement strand
GCCTGGTGGAACACCTCTCCGACCTGGTCGGGCTGATGAACGGCCTGAGCGCCGTGTTCTCGGTCATCAGTGTCGGTTGCTTTTTCGGGTTGTTTTATCGACTGACCCGAGAGTGGACCGTGGCCTTGTTCGCCGGCCTGCTGATCCTACTGGCCCCCAGCCTGTGGCACGTCAGTCATTACGGCCATCCCGCCATCGTGGCCATCGCCTTGTTGGCCGCTTCGCTCCTCGCCCTGGACAAACTCCTGGTGGAACGGTCCCGCCCCCCGGGAAGCTGGCTGTGGGGCCTGATTTTTCTGACCCTGGCCTTTGCCGCGGTGGCCCTCAGGCTGGATATCGTCCTGGCCTTTGGGGCCTATTACGGCCTGTTGCTCTACCGGCGTAAACTGACGGTCGGCAATTTCGTGCGGCTTACGGCGGCCGTACTGTTGATGGCGGTGGGGATCGTCGGCCTGCGCTGGCAGGTCTTCGGCGCGGTTTTTCCGGCCGAGGCGGTCGATAAAATGGGCTGGTACCTCGATCCGCTCCACTTACAGGGGGGGCGCGTCCTGGCCAAGACCCTGTTCAAGAACCTGGTCTTCTGGGCGGTGGCCGCCAATATCATGGTGGCCGGCCTGGCGGCCCTGGGGGCGCTGGGCCTCCTTTTCCGGGGGCAATGGCGGATGGTGTTGTTCCTGCTGGCCTGGATCCTGCCCTGGGCGTTGTTCCTGCCGTTTCGGGCCATTGACGCCCACCGTCTGGTGGCGCCGTCCCTGCCGGCCCTGTGTTTCATGGCCGCGTTTTTCGTGAGCCTCTACTTCCGGCGCCGCAAGGGGATCGCCCTGGCGGTCGTCCTCATCCTGGCCCAGGTGGCGGCCGTGGTCTCCTACCAGGGCCTGGTCAGGCACTATCCCTTCAAGATCCGGTTCGATGGCCGGGCCCTGGCCTCGGTGCCCCTCGGCTTTCCGCCGGTGGACTACGTCTATCGCCAGAAATACCTGGACAGGATGCACGACGTGGCCCGGGAGGTGACGGCCACCAGGAAGGGAACGGTGCTGATCATCGACGGCAAGGGCAGCGAGATGTTCTATGACTGGTACCTGCGGCGGCAGCGGAAGATCGCCTGGGAGTTGCCGATTCACTGTCAGGGTGTCAGCATGGTGGTCATCCAGACCGAAACCAACGCCTTCTGGACCGTCAACGTGGCCTATGAAATATTTTCCCGAGACCCCATTCATCGGGCCCTGCGATGCATCCGCCAGGCCTACAATTCCTGGCCGGTGGTCAGCGACCGGACCGACCTGAAAGTCCACGTCGCCCCGTATTGGACCGAGTACCCGTATCGGCCCAAGGGGCTCTTCTTGAGTCAGGATCAGATAAGGAGGCTCTTGGCCGATGAACGGCGAAAGGTGGCGAAGGTCAACGGCCGGATCGGGCCGTCGCCTGCCCCGCCGGCCGGCCGGCGCTAGTCGTGGCGCATCCGGTTGGGTCGCACCCCGGCCCGGCCGGCCGGCTGCCGGGAAAGACGAGGCCCTTGAGCACCGACAGCCCGACCGGCAGCTTGCCCACCAGGCCGGCCAAGTCGGCGTAGCCTTTTACCTGCCGCAGGACGTTGAGCGCCGCCCGGGGCCTCAATAAGACGGACATGTAGGCCCGGCGCTGGTAGTCCAGCAGTTCCTCCTGGGTGAAACCGTGGGGGATGAAGGACAGGGCGCCGTTGGTGTGTCCGGACAGGGAGGCGAAGTTCTCCTTGCCCACCTGGCCGTAGTCCTCGGCGGTACGGGTCAGCTCGGTGTTGGGCAGGAGATAGGTGATGCAGAAATCGGCCGTGTAGAGATTGAGGCTCCGGGCGAAATCGATCGTCCGCTCAATGCTCTGTTTGGTCTCGGTGGGCAGCCCGAGCATGAACAGGCCCCGAATGGCGATCCCCAACCGGTTGGACCATCGGCAGACCCGGCGGACTTGATCCAGGTCGATCCCCTTCTTGATGACCTCGAGAATCTCGGCGTTACCGCTCTCGATGCCCAGGGAGATCATCCAGCAGCCGGCCAGCCGCATCTTGGCCAGAAGTTTCCGATTCAGGGTGTTGGCCCGGGCGAAGCACATCCAGGCCACCTTCAGTCCGGACTCGATCAGGAGATCGCACAGCCTCTCCACCCGCCGGCGCTGGATGGTGAACGTGTCGTCCATGAACGAGATCTCCCGGATGCCGAATTTTTCATGGAGATGCTTCATCTCGGCGAAGACGTTCTCGGCACTGCGGGCCCGGTAGCGCTGACCGAACAGGGACCGGTCGCAGAAGGTGCACTGGTTGGGGCAGCCCCGGGAGGTGATCATGGTCGTCCACGGCCGGCGCTTGTAAGTAAGCAGGTTCGGCCGGTAGCGCTGGAGATTGGGCAGGAGGTGCCTGGCCGGCAGGGGCAGGCCGTCCAGATCGGTCCTGAAGGGCCGGGGCGGATTGACCTGTGTCCGCCCGTCGACCTGATGGATCAGGCCCTTGATCGAACTCAAATCGCCGCCGTCGCGCAGGGCGTCGACCAGTTCGACGACCGTGTCTTCACCCTCGCCGTAAACGGCCAAATCAAGAGGGAAGTCGGTCAGGTGGGCCCGGTAATCGGCCAGCCGGGCGCTGACGTCCGGGCCGCCGACGACGATGGGCGTCTCGGGCCGGCGGTCCTTGATCATCCGGGCCAGGGACACGGCCCGATAGAAGGCGATGGTCGCCAGGGTCAGACCGATCAGGTCGGGCCGAAAGGCCTCGATCTCACCCAAAACGTCCTCGGCGGTCATGAACTCCCGCAGACCGTCCAGGACCCTGACCCGGCAGCCGTGACCTTCGAGCACGGCGGCGATGTAGAGGAGGCCGTTGGGGGGCGAGGTCGAGCCCCCCTCGGCGAAGCGGCCGTAGCGCTCCTCCCGGGTCATGGGCGGATTGATGAGTATTACCCTAAAGCTCATAAACAGATCCGTTTTGGGGTACATCGTCTACTTACGACCGTGACGACCAGAAATCAAGCCGGCAACCCGCCGACCGATCAGGCCGCGGCTGCCGGGCACGGGCCTTCATGCCCCGGTGAAGCCGGTAACGCCTCCCGTTCTCCAGAGGTTCGACGTCCATAACCGGACGGGCCGGCCATGGCTAAACCATAGCACGCTCCGGCCACGGATCAAGGCACTTCTTAAATTCAGGCCCACACCCTGGGAGTCGTCCGGCCGTGGAGGCCCCATCGGACCGCCCCACAAACCGCCCGGCGGCGGCTCGATGAAAAGGCCGTTAATCTTGACCATAACCGGCTCCATGTGAAATACAGTTGGGGCGTATGTGGCCTTCGAGACCGATGACCGTGTCGAATCACCATAACGAGGTCATAACGCCATGCCCGCCATCGCCCGGATCGAACTCTTTCACGTGGCCGTTCCCCTGCCCCGACCCTTCTACCCGTCCTGGATCCCCGGCCTGCCCCAGACCGAGAACCGGTTCACCCTGATCAAGGTCATCACTGAGGACGGCGTCGAGGGCTACGGCGCCGGGCCGGCCATGGGCAAAGAACGGGCCGGCCTGGGCGAGCTTTTGGGGCCGTATCTGATCGGCGAGGAGGCGACCGATATCGACCTGATCCAGCAGCGTCTCCGCGAGGTGTCGTACCTGGGCTGGCGCAACTGGTGGGTCGAACCGGCCTTCTGGGACATCAAAGGCAAATTGGCCGACCAGCCGGTCTGCGAACTCCTGGGCGGGAGCCCCAGGGACATAAAACTCTACGCCTCGACCGGCGAGGTTAAATCCCCGCCCGAACGGATCGAGGAGGCCGAGCGGCGTTACGCCGAGGGCTTCCGGGCCATCAAGCTCCGGGTCCACTCCTTTGACGAGGCCGAGGACATCGCCCAGGTGGTCGAGACCGCACGGGCGGTGGGCGACCGGATGACCATCGGCGTGGACGCCAACCAGGGCTGGCGGGTGACCGTCATCGGCGACGCGCCGCTGTGGGACCTGGCCAGAGCGAAACGCTTCGCCGACGCCTGCTTTGATGCGGGCGTGGCCTGGATCGAGGAGCCCTTGCCCATGGACGCC
Source organism: Pseudomonadota bacterium (assembly GCA_018812395.1). Classification (GTDB taxonomy): domain Bacteria; phylum Desulfobacterota; class Desulfarculia; order Desulfarculales; family JAHJDS01; genus JAHJDS01. The sequence continues at coordinate 1,052 of JAHJDS010000568.1, read as the reverse complement.
TATGATGAGTTGGCCGAGCTGACCGCCTACAGCCGGGTGCCCATCGCCGGCGGCGAACTCAACTCCCAGGGCCTGCCCGAACTGAGGATGATGATCCAGCGGCGCTGCTACGACATCTTCCAGCCCGACGCGGTCATGGCCGGCGGCATCGCCCAGGTCAGGGAGGTCATCGGGCTGTGCCAAGAACACGGCCTCGAGTACAGCCCCCACACCTGGACCAACGGCATCGGCTTCGCCGTGAACCTGCAACTCATGGCCGCCAGCCCCTTTGCCAACGACAAGGACCTCGAGTACCCGATCGCCCCGCCCGGCTGGGTGGTCGAGGCCCGGGACGGCATCCTGGAGGAACCGTTCAGTCACGACCAGGGAAAATTGACCGTCCCGTCCGCGCCCGGCCTAGGCTTCACCATCGACCGCCGAGCCCTGCGCAAATACGGCCGCCGCTTCTTTGTCATGGACCGCAAACGCCTGATCTGGTACTCGCTGCGCACCAGGGGCCTCAAAATTTCCCGGGAGATCGACCAGGTGAAAAGGGAAAAGATGGCCCGGCGCGCCTCGGGGTAAAAATCCCTGGCGCCACGCATCGGTCAAACCGCCGAGGTCTCGGTCCGGGTCAGCCCTCCTCGGCCGAGGATGACGCCTCTTTCCGGTGCAGACCGTGCTCCCGGGCCAGGGCCCAGATGACGCACTGGGTCTTGAACTTGCAATATATCTCCGGGTCGAAGCAGGGCGCGCCCTGGTCGAGACACTCCTCGCACCAGCCCGCGGCGCCGCTCTTCTGGCAGACGACCCTGGCTTCACGATCCGGATGGCGGCGGCAGGTGACCATGGGCTACGGATAGGTCCCCCGAATCTGGAGGGCCCGGGCGACGCGCTCGATGCCCAGGCACAGGGCCGCGGTGCGCAGGTCCAGGCCCTTGTCGGCGGCGATGCGATGCACCTCGGCAAAGGCGTTTTTGAGGATGGATTCCAGCCGCTGATGGATTTCGACCTCGCTCCACAGCAAATTTTGCAGGTTCTGCACCCACTCGAAGTAGGAGACCGTCACCCCG
>JAHJDS010000567.1 GCA_018812395.1 Pseudomonadota bacterium | reverse complement strand
TCTGTTGCGTTCAATGATGATAATACCCGCCGATTGTTCGAACATCGTACAATGGACACCGATAAAAGGATCTCCGCTTTGGCGGAACTCAAGTCGGCCGGCATCCGAACATCCGCCTTGGTCTGCCCGGTAATGCCTTTTATCACCGACGCCATTGAATTAGTGGAGAGGCTGGAACATCATACCGTAAAAATTTGGTTGTACGGACTCAGCATCCTGGACCGTTCAGAGATAAACTGGCAAATCGTCAAGCGTATTTTGGAGATGCATTTTCCCGGGTTGAAGGAAAAAACTGAGGCGGCGATTTTCTCGAAGGAGCATCCGTACTGGGGGAAACTTAGGCGGGATTTAATCGCTTTGCAAGAATCCAGGCCAATGGATCTGTCTATCCACTTATAGAAAAACAACCACAGCGGGGACGCATGACGTTGGCCATTGAGTCCAATATAGAATGGACCTGGTCCACGTGGAACCCGGTCACCGGTTGCTCGCCCGTCAGCGCCGGGTGCGATCATTGCTATGCCCGGCGCATGGCCCGACGCCTCCAGGCCATGGGGCAGCCCCGCTATAAAAACGGCTTCCAGGTCACACTCCACCCCGACGCACTAAAACTGCCCCTCACGTGGCGCAAGCCCCGGCTGGTGTTCGTCAACTCCATGAGCGACGTGTTTCACCAAAACGTGCCCACCGCCTTCATCAACCAGATTTTTGCGACCATGCGCCGGGCCGGACACCACCAGTTTCAAATCCTGACCAAACGCTCGGCCCGGCTCAGCCGGTTCCGGCCCGAGGTAGGCTGGCCAAAAAACGTCTGGATGGGCGTCACCGTCGAGCGGTCCGATTACATTTTCCGTATTGACCACCTCCGCCGGACCGGGGCCCGCACCAAATTCCTGTCCCTCGAACCCCTGCTCGGCCCCTTGCCCGACCTGGACCTGACCGGGATCGACTGGGTCATCCTGGGCGGTGAGTCCGGCCCCCAGGCCAGGCCCATGCCGCAGACCTGGGTCATCGACCTCAAGGACCAGTGCCTGGCCGCGGGCGTGCCCTTTTTCTTCAAGCAGTGGGGCGGCCGCAACCGCAAAAAGGCCGGCCGGATGCTGCTCGGCCAAACCTGGGAGCAGATGCCCGAGGCCGCCGGCGCCCTGCGCGGCCAGCAGAGGCTGGCGCTTTAGCAACATGTTTATTTAACTTGATTTATTGGCCAGAAAAATCACGAAAAACTGAACCCGACCATGGGCGGCCAGTTGGGCCATGCTCGGGGGCTTGACAAATCACCAGTGAGGATTATATTCTAGGCAGCCTGGCAGGCAGTTCCGGGGCGTGTCTGACCCGGACTGACCGGAGACTACGACCTGCGGCACACTCTGGAGGGAGACATGCCGATTTACGAATATGGATGCCGGAAATGCTCCCACGTGACCGAGAAACTGCAAAAATTCTCGGATACGCCGCTCAAGAAGTGCCCGCACTGCGGCGGCAAGGTGGAAAAGCTGATGTCCTTGAACAGCTTTCATCTCAAGGGCTCGGGCTGGTACACGACCGACTACGCGGGCAAGAACAGCTCGACCACCGAGACCCCCAAGGCCGAGAAGACCGAGAAGAAGAAAGAGACCAAAAAAGCGGATTCGACCAAGAGCGACGACTAGGCGCGCTAGATATAACGTTTTCAAGGACCCCGTCCCCACCAGGGACGGGGTTCTTTTTGGCCGTTGACGGCCCTCAGAGACGATGGTTCCCCGCCGGCCATTATCCGCCTCCCCCGGACGGCTCCTGGCGGGGGCGGCCAGACCGTGCTAGTATTGAGTGCGGCCACGACCAGCAGGCGTGCGCCGGTCCTGGTTTTTGCGGGGCCACCCGCCCCATGAATCCGGCCATAACTGAGCCTGGGAGGCCGTAATGGACAAGCCGACCCTTCTCAAGAACATCACCTTTGCCGAGCCCCAGACCCTGGCCGACCTGGTGGACTACGAGGAGGGCCGGGTGGTCAGCCGGACCTTTGCCCAGAACCCCGGCCTCAGCCTGACCCTGTTCGCCTTTGACCAGGGCGAGGGCATCAGCGCCCACACCGTTCAGGCCGACGCCCTGGTCCAGGTCCTGGACGGCCAGGCCACGGTCGATATCGGCGGCCGGGTGATGAAGGTCGAGGCCGGCCAGGTGGTGGCCATGCCCCAGGGCGTGCCCCACGCCGTGACCGCCGAGCAACGATTCAAGATGCTGCTGACCGTGGTCAGACCGCCGGTCCAACATTCCGAATTGACCGTCTCCGCCGGGGAGACTACTGATATATAGACACTCGGAAGCTCAAAAGGGGGATGACCGTGCAGCCGATCAAGATCATGCCTTGCCTGGACATGAAAGAGGGCCGGGTGGTCAAGGGCGTCCACTTCGTCGAGTTGCGCGACGCCGGCGATCCGGTGGAGCACGCCCAGTTTTACCAGAAGGAAGGGGCCGACGAGCTGGCCATGCTCGACATCGCGGCCACCCTGGAGAATCGGGCGACGCGCCTCGAGTGGGTCCGGAACGTCTCCCACGTGATCTCGATCCCGCTGACCGTGGGCGGCGGCATCTCGAGCGTCGAGGACGCCCGGCTGGTGATCGAGGCCGGCGCGGACAAGATTTCCATGAACAGCGCCGCGGTCAAGAACCCCGACCTGGTGGCCGAGTGCGCCGGGGAGTTCGGCTCGGAGAGGATCACCGTGGCCGTGGACGCCCGGCGAAACCCTGACATGCCCTCGGGCTTCGAATTGGTGGTCTCCGGAGGGACCAAGCCCGTCGGGCAGGACGCCATTGCCTGGGCCCGGCGCTGCCAGGACCTGGGCGCGGGCGTGATCCTGCCGACCAGTATGGACGGGGACGGCACCCTGGCCGGCTATGATTTGGAGTTCACCTTAGCCATCTCGGACGCGGTGGACGTGCCGGTGGTGGCCTCGGGCGGGGCGGGCACCCTCGAGCATTTTTACCAGGCCGTGGTCCAGGCTGGGGCCCAGGTCCTGCTGGCGGCCTCGGTCTTCCACTTCCGGACGTTCACCATCTCCCAGGTGAAAGAGTATCTGCGCCAAAAGGGCCTGACCGTGGCCTGAGGCCGGCCCGACCGCTTACCGGCACGCCGCCCGGCCGGCCACTTGACACCCCTCGCCGGGTGGATGTAGCTTTACTATTCCATTCTGATTTGGTTTATTACTGTCATGGCCGCAAAACCGACCAAAATCGCCGCCGTGCGCGGCATGAAGGACCTCCTGCCGCCCGAGAGCGACCTCTGGCGCTTCATGGAGGAGGCCGCCCGGCTGACCTTCGGCACCTACGGCTATAGGGAAATCCGGACCCCGGTCCTGGAGCGTACGGAACTCTTCGCCCGGGCCATGGGCGCCACCACGGACGTGGTCCAGAAGGAGATGTACACCTTCACCGACCGCGCGGGCGATTCCCTGACCCTCCGGCCCGAGGCCACGGCCGGGGTCTGCCGGGCCTTTATCGAACAAGGACTATACAGCCAGGGTCAGTTCAAGTTCTTTACCCTCGGCCCCATGTTCCGCCATGAGCGCCCCCAAAAGGGGCGTTTCCGGCAATTCACCCAGTTCAACGTCGAGGCCCTCGGGTTTGCCGAGCCGATGATCGACGCCGAGCAGATCGTGATGCTGGCCCAGCTCCTGGACCGGCTGGGGGTAGCAAACGTCGAGATCCATCTCAACTCCCTGGGTGACGACCAGTGCCGGCCGCAATATAAGGCGGCCCTGATCGTCTATCTCGAACAGCACGGAGCTAGGCTGTGCGATGACTGCCGCCGGCGGATGCGGGAAAATCCCCTGCGCGTCCTGGACTGCAAGGCCGAGGGTTGTAAGCAAATCGCCGAGCAGGCCCCGACGATCTCGGCCCACTGGTGCGACGACTGCCGGGCCCACTTCGAGGAGGTCCAGGAGTTTTTAGAGGCGGCCGGGGTGAAGTACACGGTCGATCCTAGATTGGTGCGGGGCCTGGACTACTACACCCGGACGACCTTCGAGGCCCTGGCTGGTGACTTGGGGGCCCAGAACGCGGTGGCCGGAGGCGGGCGGTACGACAATCTGATCAAGGAACTGGGCGGCCCGGACACCCCGGCGACCGGGTTCGCCGTGGGCGTCGACCGGCTGTCCCTCCTGATTGATGCCAAGCGTTTTGGTCAATCCGGGCCGGACCTGTTCTTTGTGGCCGTCGGCCCCCAAGCCAGGCGGCGTGCCTTTGCCGAGGTGGTGGTATTGAGAGAAGGGGGGCTGTGGGTAGAAATGTCGTCCGCTGACACTGGTCTCAATTCCCAGTTGAAGCGGGCCAACAAGCTGGGCGCGGCCAGAGTCGTCTTCCGCATGGAGGATGAATTGGACCGAGGTGTCATCACCTTCAAGGACATGGACACCGGCCACCAAGAAGAGGTGCTGGCGCCCTCCTTAGGGTCGATGAAAAATTTAGACCCGGTTCTGTGGTCTAACGCCTATTGCGCCGAAATGGTTTTAATGAGGTCATTATTCGACGACGCCGTCAATGATCCGTCCGCCTTTGAACAAAAGGCGAAAAGGCTGGACAATCCCATGGGAAAAAGAATGAAAATCGATCATCAAGATTGATTCAACCAGATCAAGCCAACCGGCCGGGAGATATTAATCGTGTCCCGATTCATCGACGACCTGAAGCGCACCCACCACTGCAACGCCCTGGGGGCCGGCGACGTCGGCGCCGAGGTGATCCTCATGGGCTGGGCCCACCGCCGGCGCGACCACGGCGGCCTGATCTTCGTCGACCTGCGCGACCGCGAAGGTATTACCCAGGTGGTGTTCAACCCCCAGATCGACGAGCACGCCCATGAGGTCGGCCACCTCATCCGGTCCGAGTACTGCCTGGCCGTCCGAGGCCGGGTCGAACCGCGGCCGCTGGACATGGTCAACCCCAAGCTCTCCACCGGCGAGATCGAGGTCTTTGTTGCCGAGTTCGAGATCCTGGGCGCCGCCGAGAACCCGCCCTTCCAACTCGAACTGGAGGAGGAGCGCTCGGACGTCTCGGAGGCCATCCGGCTGACCCACCGCTATTTGGACCTCCGGCAGCCGTGGGTGGCCGACAACTTCCGCCTTCGCCACCAATGCGCCGCGCATATCCGCCGCTTTCTGGATGACGAGGGGTTCATCGAGGTCGAGACGCCGGTGCTCACCCGGTCCACGCCCGAGGGGGCCCGGGACTACCTGGTGCCGTCGCGGGTCAACCCGGGGAAATTCTACGCCCTGCCCCAGTCGCCGCAG
>JAHJDS010000566.1 GCA_018812395.1 Pseudomonadota bacterium | reverse complement strand
TTCCTCGACACCGCCGAGATGACCCATGCCGTGGCCCTGGCCTACGACTGGTTGTACCCGTAACTGCCCGCTGGAGACCGGAGGCTCATCCGGGCCAAACTCGTTCGCCAGGCGACGCTCATGTACCGGGCGGCGACTACGCCCTTTGCCGCCTGGTGGAATCTCCGGTGGCGGCAAAACCACCTCTGGATCAACTACGCCGCCTTGGGCCTGGCCGGCCTGGTGTTGAGCGGCGAGGCCCCGGAGGCGTCCCACTGGGTTCGGGCCGCCCTGGCCGCCTTTCACCATGTAAACGTCTATCTGCCCCGGGATGGCTCGTACCACGAGGGCATCGGCTACTGGCGCTATGCCGTGGAGCACCTGTCCGTCTTCTTCATGGCCCTCGAAATGGCGACCGACGTCGACCCTTGGCCCAGCTTTCCCTGGCTGAACCAATCGGTTCGCTTCCGCCTCCACCACATGTTCCCCACCCGGGGGGGCATGATCAACTTCGGCGACACCCCCGAGGTCGAGGAGACGAGCGCCCACGCCCAACTGTTCATCATCGCCCGGGCCTTCAAGAATCCCGTGGCCCAGTGGCTGGCCCGGGAGATCGAGTACGCCACCCGCCAAAACCCCGAGGACACCGGCCGGCTGTGGGCGATCCTGGGGTACGATCCCCGGGTCAAGGCCGTCCCCCCGGACGACCGACCGACCTTCGCCCTGTTTGACGACCTGGGGCTATTTTTGATCCGTAGCGACTGGGGTCCGGACGCGATCCTGGTCGCCTTCAAGTGCGGGCCGCCCGGCGGCCGCCGGAACACTTGGATGCGGATCAGCGGTCTGGGCGTCAACCTGAGCCACTCCCACCCGGACCAGAACTCGCTGATCATCTTCGCCCGCGGCCGGCCGGTGCTGGTGGACGACGGCTACGCCCGATACAAGGCGACCCGCCATCACAACACGCTCCTGGTCGGGGGCCTGGGCCAACGCGGCGAGGGGGGGAAATGGTACGACGAAAACCGGCCCCGGCGCTCGATCTTGACCCGCCTCCGGCCGGTCCTGGCCACCCCCTTCATCTCGGCCGCCCGGGGCGAGGCGGCGCCCATGTACCCCACGGCGGCCGGACTGAAACATTTCGGCCGGCTGTTGGTGTTCCTGCCGCCGGATCTGGTCCTGGTGGCCGACGACGTGGCGGCCCGCCGGCCGGTGGACCTCGAATTGATGTTCCATTTCCGGGGACGCCTGAGCCGAACCGGGGCCGGGGACCGATTCCTCCTCCAGGATGAGACCGGCCGGAAACTTCTCAGCGCCCGCTTCGTGTCGCCCCGGAAGCTGGTCGCCCGAATCCGGCCCCACACCCGCCCCCTGTTCGGACTGCGCCAGGCGGCCGTCTCGGTCCAACGCCTGGAACACGCCACGTTGTCCCTGGGCCCCGCGGCCCGGACCGGAACGTTCCGGATGTTGTCCATCCTCAAACCCTGGACTTCGGACCGGCGGATCATTGACCTGAAGGCCGTGACCACGGCAGGCGCCTTTGGGGCCGCCTTTATTGAGGCCGGGCGGCGAAACGTCTTCCTGACCCGAACCGGTCCCGGCACCATGACCCACGGCCCCTTCCGCGCCGACGCCCGAACCATGTTTGTCGCCCAGGACCGAGCCGGAAACCTGGTCGCCCTGGTCCTGGCCGGGCGGGAACTGTCTTGTAAGAGGGAATCCGTTCTCCTGGCCGACCGCCCGGTCGACGCCGCCCTGATGCGGCGGTCCCAGGTGCTCGTCGTCCTGGCCCGGAGCGCTCGGGCGGCCAAGTTGACGCTCCGGACCGGGTTCAAGCCGGTTCGCGTCCAGGTGGGCGGCCGCAACCTGCCGTCCCAGCCCGGCTGGAGCCGGGGCGAGATCACGATCGACCTGGCCCCCGGCCGCCCGGCGGTCATCGTCGCCGTGGGTCCCCGGGCCCCGGCCCTGCCCGGGGCCCTGGCCGCGGAGGGGCGGGCCGACTTCTTCCTGGCGCGGTGATTCGTCGTCCAGACGGGCAGACTCCATTTGCCAACTTACTCGATCCCTTGACAGGCCCTGGTTGGACTGTTACCAATAAACACTTGTCCTACGACGGCCGGGCGAGGGGAACGTCTCCCGGCCGGCACGATGAACTGCGGCGGTATTTCTCGGTTGTCGGAGCGAAGGGATGGCACACGAACCCCCGGTCAAACCAACCATATCCGCGGACGCGCGGCGCCCCCGCGCCACCCTGCGGGGCCACTTCCAGATCTGCCGGGTCGATCATTGGATCAAAAACGTCTTTGTCCTGCCCGGGATCGTCGTCGCCCTGTCGGTCCAGACCATCAAGGTCTCTCCCTGGCTGCCGCTGCACATCGTTATCGGCCTCCTGGCCACGGGGTTGGTGGCCTCCAGCAATTACGTGCTCAACGAGATATTGGACGCGCCCTATGACCGGCTGCACCCGACCAAGCACTTACGCCCGGTGCCTTCCGGGCGGGTGAACATCCCCTTGGCCTACGTCCAGTGGCTGGCGCTGATGGTCGCCGGTTTGGGTCTGGGCCTGCTGATTTCCGTCCCCCTCACCGTGACCCTGGCCGGTCTGTGGATCATGGGGCCCATCTACAACGTCCCGCCGCTGAGGTCCAAGGACCTGGCCTACGTGGACGTCCTGTCCGAGTCGATCAACAATCCCCTGCGGATGCTGGCCGGGTGGTACATCGTGGCCTCGACCCAGTTTCCGCCGGCCTCGCTGCTGATGGCCTACTGGATGATCGGTTGCTATTTCATGGGCCTCAAGCGTTTCGCCGAGTTCCGGATAATCAATGATGCCGCCCGGGCCGCGGCGTATCGCAAGTCGTTCGCCCACTACACCGAAGCCAGGCTCTTGTCCTCGATCTCCTTTTACGGCTCGGCGGCGATGCTGTTCTTCGGCATCTTCCTGATGCGCTATCGGCTGGAGCTGGTCCTGTCCTTCCCGCTCGTGGCCCTGTTCATGGCCGTGTACATGCAGCTGTCTTTCAAGCGGAACAGCGCCGTACAGGCCCCGGAAAACCTGTGGCGTGAGCCGCTGTTGGTGGCCACGGTCGGGGTGTGCTGCGCGTTGATGGTGGTCCTGCTGTTCGTGGACGTCCCTGTCTTGCAGGACGTGTTCGAGAAGACCCCGTGGCGCTGGGCTCATTGAGGTGGCGGTAGGAGCCCGGGCCGCCATCGGCCGACAATGGTTGGATTCGTGAATCAGAGTTGGGGATACATCATCGCCCCGGGCCTCGGCTGGGTGGTCGCAGGCGGCCTCAAGTTCCTGATCAACTCGATCAAGGCCCGCCGGTTGGCCTGGGACAGGGTCGGCATTTACGGCGGCATGCCCAGCACCCACTCGTGCATCATCAGCACCACGGCCTTTTTCGTCGGCCTCGAGAACGGTTTTTTGTCCGCCCCCTTCGCCGTGGCCCTGGCCGTGGGCCTGGTGGTGATGATGGACGCCTGGGGGCTCAGACGCAAGCTGGGCCGCCACGCCGCGGCGATCAACGAGCTGATGGCCGACCGTCCCCAGTGGACCCCGTTGAGCGAACGCCTCGGCCACTCCAAGATCGAGGTCCTGGGCGGCGTCGTGGTGGGCATGTGGACGGCCATCGGCCTAACCTTGATCGTGTAGGGCCGGTCCCGATCCGAACCGGGGCCCGACCTCCCCCCGGAAGAGAACAACAACAAAGGTGGCAAGGATGAGTCAACCATACCCCGAAGAGCATCGTCCCCTCCCCGTCTTCTGGTTGAGTTGGTCGTTCTGGGTGCTGCTGGCCGTGGCCGCGGCGGCGGCCTGGCTGTTCACTTACGACAAGCTGGCCACCACCGACTCGGTCCTTTACGCCATGGGAATCGAGCAGCTGGAAAAGCACGGCCGGTCCATTCTGGCCCAGCAGTTCAACGGCACCTTGGCCGTGGGCTATTACCTTGGCGTGTGGTGGCTGCACGGCCTGGTGGAACACCTCTCCGACCTGGTCGGGCTGATGAACGGCCTGAGCGCCGTGTTCTCGGTCATCAGTGTC
>JAHJDS010000565.1 GCA_018812395.1 Pseudomonadota bacterium | reverse complement strand
CCCTGGTGGCCGTGACGGCCGCCCTGGTGTACGGCCAGGTGGGGCTGGTCTTTCGCGAACCTTATCTCCAATTCAAGATCGCCTACGCCAACGGGTTCATCGCCGGGGCCCAATACATTGCCCGGCAGGTGACGGGCGGCGATCTCGAGCCTTCGAAGCTGACGCCCGCCTATTTCGAAGGTGCGGCCTTCAAGCAGGTGGTCGGGGCCCAGGTGAGCGCCTACGCCGCCCGGCTGCAGAACCTGAACAAGGTCAAGCAACCGACGCCGTCCCCCTGAGGATGGCCCGGCAAATCGCGCGGGCTGTGGAAAAGACAAGCGATTTGTCGCGGTTGCCAAATGCTTTTGGCGACCGCGAGTCGGAAAAAGTCCCCGGCGACTTTTTCCGACAGACTCCGAGGGCGTGGCGGCGGCCGGTCCCCACGGGCAGTGCCCCGACCGGGGATAGGCCGGACGATTTTCAGTTGTGATTTGACCGACCCGCCCAAAAGTAGTATTTTGAGCGGTCGTGTCTCTTTTTGTCATGGGGAGGACTGACCAAAGATGCCTGATTTCTGGCGATTACCCCTGGATGCGGCCGACCACACCGTCCCTCAGGGGAGAATCATCATCATCGCCGATCGGTGCAAGGGCTGCGACTTCTGCATCGAGTTCTGCCCCAACGAGGTGCTGACCCCGTCCGAGCAGTTCAACCGCAAGGGCTACCACCCGCCCGAGGTGATCAAGGCCGAGGACTGCGTCAATTGCGGCCTGTGCCAAGTGATCTGTCCCGAGTTCGCCATCTACGCCGAACTGGACCACGAAAAGCACCTGACCGAGGCCGACATCCAGAAGCACTCGATCCGGCTCAGCCGAAAGGACACCCGTCATGTCCGCTGACAAGGCCGTTCTGACCGGATCCCATTTCATGATGGGCGACATCGCCGCGGCCGAAGGGGGGCTGGCCACGGGGTGCCGTTTTTTCGGCGGCTACCCCATCACCCCGGCCACCGAGGTGGCCGAGCGCATGGCCCGGCGCCTGCCCCAGGTCGGCGGGATTTATATCCAGATGGAAGACGAAATGGCCTCGATGGCCGCCGTCCTGGGGGCCAGTTGGGGCGGGGTCAAGGCCATGACCTCGACCTCGGGCCCCGGCTTTTCGTTGATGATGGAAAACATCGGCCTGGGGATCATGACCGAAACGCCCTGCGTGGTGTTCAACGTCATGCGCGGCGGCCCGAGCACCGGTTTGCCCACCCTGGTCGGCCAGGCCGACGTGATGCAGGCCCGCTGGGGGTCCCACGGCGACTACGGCTCGATTTCGCTCTCGCCGTCCTCGCCCCAGGAGTGCTTTGACCTGACCATCGACGCCTTCAACCTCTCGGAACGCTACCGGCTCCCGGTCCTCATCCTGGCCGACGAAGTGGTGGGCCACATGTACGAGCGGGTGACCATCCCCAAGGCCTCGGACATAGAGGTCGTTCCCCGGCGGCGGCCCACCGGCCCGCCGGCCGAGCACCTGCCCTTTGCCGGGGAGGAGGACCTGGTGCCGGCCATGGCCTCGGCCGGCGAGGGCTACCGGCTCCACGTCACCGGACTGACCCACGACGAGATGGGCTACCCGGTGTTCAACGACGTCGTCCAGGAGCGGCTGGTCCGGCGCTTGGTGGAGAAGATCAGGGTCAACGCCCCCAACATCATCCGCACCGAGGACGTGATGCTCGACGACGCCGAGGTGGTGGTCGTGTCCTACGGCTGCACCGCCCGGACGGCCCACGAGGCGACCATTCAGGCCCGAGAGGCGGGGGTCAAGGCGGGGCTGATGCGGCTGATCACGGTTTGGCCCTTCCCGTCCGACAAGGTGCGCGACCTGGCCGGCCGGGCAGGGGCCTTTGTCGTCCCGGAAATCAACTACGGCCAGATCGCCCGGGAGGTCGAGCGCTGCGCCGGCGGCCGGGCCGAGACCTATCTCATCGGCCACATGGGCGGGGGCATCCACGCCCCCCAGGAGATCCTGGACGTGATCATCGAGGCGGCGTCATGAAGAGACGGATGCGCCCGGTCGTCCCCTTTGACCATCAGGCGGCCATCAATCTCATCTCCGAGCAGCACGGCCTGCACCCCATGGACGAGTACCTCAAGCCGGGACGCATCCCCCACATCTGGTGTTCGGGCTGCGGGCTGGGGGTGGTCTTGTCGTGCTACATCAGCGCCCTGATGCGCCTGGGCCTGGAGATCGACCAAAACGCCATGGTCTCCGGCATCGGCTGCACCGGTCGGGCGGCCGGGTACATGAACATGGACACCTATCACACCACCCACGGCCGGGCCATTCCCTTTGCCACGGGCCTGTCCCTGGCCCGGCCGGAGATGACGGTGACGGTCATGAGCGGCGACGGCGACCTGTTCGCCATCGGCGGCAACCACCTCATCCACGCCGCGCGGCGCAACGTCAATCTCAAGATAATCTGCGTCAACAACTTCAACTACGGTATGACCGGCGGCCAGGCGGCCTCCACGACGCCGGTCGGGGCCAAGACGTCGACCACGCCCTACGGCAACTTCGAGCACCCCTTCAACCTACCCCATCTGGCCGCGGCGTCGGGAGCGGTGTACGTCGCCCGGTGGACCACCTTCCAGGCCCTGCAGCTGGTCCACTCCATCTGCGAGGCCACGCTCAAGAAGGGCTTCACCTTCATCGAGGTCATCAGCCCCTGCCCGACCGGTTACGGCCGGCCCAACAAGCTGGGCTCGGGTCTGGACGAAATGAAGTTTTACCGGGAGAACTCGGTGGTCATGAAGGGCATCGATCCGGCCGAGGCCGAGTTGGACCTCCGGAGCCGGATCGTCGTCGGCGAGTTCGTCAACATCGACAAGACCACCTTCCTGGAACAATATCAGGAGGGCCACGCCTTGGCCCTGGGCGGGGGCCGGAAAAAGTGAGCGACAAGACCGAGGTCAGATTGGCCGGATTCGGCGGGCAGGGCATCGTCCTGGCGGGCAACATCCTGGGCCGGGCGGCCACGTTGTTCGAGGGCCAAAACGCCGTGTTCCCCCAGTCCTACGGCCCCGAGGCCCGGGGAGGGGCCTGCACCGCCGACGTGGTCATATCCGCGGGCCGGGTCAACTATCCCAAGGTCATCGCCCCCCGGATCCTGGTGCTCATGAGCGAGGACGCCAAGAACACCTATGGCCACATCTACGCCGAGGGCGCGACCATCCTGACCGACCAGGACCTGGTCCGCCTCGAGGAGCCCCCCCCCGGCGGCGAGCTGCACCGCATCCCGGCCACCCGGCTGGCCGAGGAATTGGGCCGGGTCATCGTGGCCAACATCGTCATGCTCGGCTTTTTGACCTCGGTCACCGGGGTGGTCAGCCAGGACTCCATGCGCCAGGCCATCCTGTCGTCCATCCCCAAGGGGACCGAGGAGCTGAACTTGAAGGCCTTTGAGACGGGCTACGGGTACGGGCGGAAGGAAAAGGGGCCATGAGCGAACCCGCTCGTCGACTGAACGATCTCGAGGAGCCCCGCGTCGGGGTCTACGTCTGCCACTGCGGCAAGAACATCGCCGGCAGCCTGGACTGCGCGGCCGTGGCCGCCGCGGCCCGGGAGTGGCCGGGCGTGGTCCTGGCCGAGGACCAACTCTACACCTGCTCCGAGCCGGGCCAGGAGAAGATCAAGGCCGACATCGCCGAACACGGCCTGAACCGGGTGGTGGTGGCCTCGTGTTCGCCCCGACTCCACGAGCCCACCTTCCGGGCCGCCGTGACCGCCGCCGGACTCAACCCCTACCTCCTGGAGATGGCCAACATCCGGGAACACTGCTCCTGGGTCCACCTCCACGACTGGGAAGGGGCCACGGCCAAGGCCCTGGACCTGGTGAAGATGGCCGTGACCCGGGCCCGGCAACTGACCGCCCAGACCGAGGCCGTGGTCCCGGTCACCAAGCGGGCGATGATCATCGGCGGCGGCGTGGCCGGCATCCAGGCCGCCCTGGACCTGGCCGACGCCGGATACCAGGTCTATCTCCTCGAACGGGACGCGTCCATCGGCGGCCGGATGGCCCAGATCGACAAGACCTTCCCGACCATGGACTGCTCGATCTGCATCCTGGCCCCCAAGATGAGCGAGGTCGGCCGGCACCCCAACATCGAGTTGCTGACCCTGTCCGAGATCGAGGCCGTGTCCGGGTACGTGGGCAACTTCCAGGTCACCGTCCGGCAACAGCCTCGCTACGTCAACGACGAGTGCACCTCCTGCGGCGACTGCACCGCCGCCTGCCCCCAACTGGCCCCGGACCGGTTCAACGCCGGGCTGTCCATCCGCCGGGCGATCTACATCCCCTTCGCCCAGGCCGTGCCCAGCAGTTACGTCATCGACATGGACCTCTGTCTCAACTCCAAGGGGATCATCGCCTGCGACAAGTGCTACCAGGCCTGCGAGCACAAGTGCATCGATTTCTCGGCGAGGGCGATGGTCCGGCGCCTGGACGTGGGCACGATCATCGTCTCGACCGGCGTGGACACCTACGACCCGACCAGCCTGACCGAGCTGGGGTACGGCAAGTTCCTCAACGTCATCACCACCCTCGAGTTCGAGCGCCTGATCAACGCCGGCGGCCCCTCGGGGGGGCTTCTGGTCCGTCCTTCGGACCGGCAGCGGCCGAAAAAAGTGGCCTTCCTGCAGTGCATCGGTTCCCGGTCCAAGCGGGCCAACCCGTACTGCTCCAACGTCTGCTGCATGAACACCGTCAAGGACTCCCTGCTCATCAAGGAGCACTGGCCGGACACGGAGATCAACGTCTACTACCTGGACATCCGGGCCTTTGGCAAGGGCTTCGAGGACCTCTACAAGCGGGCCCGGAAGGAAGGGGTCAACTTCATCCGCGGCGTGCCCGGGGAGATCACCGAGAACCTGTCCACCGGCAACCTGACGCTCTTCGGCGAGAACACCCTGCTCGGCCGGACGTACCGGGAAGAGGTGGACATGGCCATCCTGAGCGTGGGGATCGAGCCCCGCCGGGACGCGGACCGGCTCCAGCGGCTGCTCAACCTGAGCACGGCCGCCGACGGGTTCTACCTCGAGGCCCATCCCAAGCTCCGGCCCGTGGACACGGCCATCCGCGGCGTGTTCCTGGCCGGCTGCGCCGAGGGGCCCAAGGACATCAAGGAGACCGTCACCCAGGCCTCGGCCGCCGCCTCCCGGGCCAACATCCTGATGGCCCAGGGGCAGGTCACCGTCCCGGCCATCACCGCCCGGGTCGTCGCGGACGCCTGCAAGGGCTGTGGGATGTGCGTCGAGGTCTGTCCCTACAAGGCCATCAGCCTCGAGGGCGACCCGGCCAAGGCGGTGATCATCGAGGCGGCCTGCGCCGGGTGCGGCGGCTGCGCGGCCGAGTGCCCCTTCGGCGCCATCGAGATGCGCCACTTCACCGACGAGCAGATCCTGGGCCAGATCGAAGCCGCCACCGAAACGGACGCCCCGGGCAAGATCGTCGCCTTTTGCTGCAACTGGTGCTCCTACGCCGGGGCCGATTTCGCCGGCGTCGGCCGGATGCAGTACCCGACCGAGGTCCGCATCAT
>JAHJDS010000564.1 GCA_018812395.1 Pseudomonadota bacterium | reverse complement strand
GCCCCCGCCACTGCCAAAGGTGATCCGAAGCCTGATCCTGGGGGGCATCTCCAAGACGGAGGCCAAGGCGTCGCTGATTCAGACGGTACCGGCCCTAAATCCATCAGATTTGGCCTCGATGATCGACTTGGAGTATGCCCTAGTCGGGCGGCCGAAGACGAGCGTCGCCTCACGAGTGCGAGAATTTGCCCTTGCAGCAACGGCCCCCTTCGAAGCGACAACTTGCGACAGAATCTTGGGGTTGGAGACAGAACGCGACAAACGGGCTGGGAGGAAAGAACTGGAACGCCTTGTGAAGTCAGGGCGACTGGAGCGGTTGAAGCGCAACCTCTACGGCCCTGTCAATCGTGTAGCGGAACCAATCGACTGGCGCAATGCCGATACGGCCAAAGGCCTTGACCTTCGATTCCCCCTTGACCTCCACGGGCTTTTCCAGGTCATACCCAGTAGCCTGGTGGTCGTCGCCGGGACCTTGGGTTCAGAGGTGATCTATTTCTGTCTAAATCTGATCCACCTCAATCAAGACAAGTTTGACATTCACCTAATCACCGATTCTGCCGTGGCCAATCCAATCGCGCTCAGAAAGGCGATGGACCAGTTCGGGTTTCCAGTTGAAACCTGGCGGTTTTCTGCCGAGCGACCGGGTGGTGAGATTCATAAGAGCATCAAATCAAGCGCCCTTAACATCGTTCTTTTTCCCCAATCGAGTGGCAGGCCGGGGGACGAGTATTACCTGACTGGCCCCAGGATCGCCGACATACAGAAAGCTCTCGGTT
Source organism: Pseudomonadota bacterium (assembly GCA_018812395.1). Taxonomy (GTDB): domain Bacteria; phylum Desulfobacterota; class Desulfarculia; order Desulfarculales; family JAHJDS01; genus JAHJDS01. The sequence continues at coordinate 1,975 of JAHJDS010000564.1, read as the reverse complement.
CGGGAACGGCAGTTGTCGGTCTCCTCAAAAACCCGGAAAAGGAGATCGGGCGTGGCGGTTGGCCGACAATAGCCCCGGCCACCGTGGCCGTCAACTTGGACGCCAGCCTTGATGCCGAACACCCGAGCAAGCTGACCATCGTGGAAGCCCGATTTCCCTTGGCGGACGGCGTTCGCGGAAGAGTGATGAGGTACCGCGTTGGGAGGAATGGTGTCTTCACGAAGGCCTCGCAATCCAGGGGGGCCTATGAGCGGGAATGAGGGTTTTTTCGGATCGAAAAGAAAAAGCAGCAGCACCGTGGCTCCGGGGGACCATTGCCCGGGGGCAGATCGTCCAAAATATCGGCCTCGGTCGGACTCCTGAAGTACGACCCAGCCCAAAAATGGAGAACGTCATGGCCAACACCGCAACCGCTTTAAAGCTGACCGAAAGGGGCAAGCCTTACAAAAAGGACATGGCCCGGGCCGTCCGAATACACTGCTTCGAGTGCATGGGCGGGTCGTGGAGCGAGATCGAACGGTGCCTGTCGCCCAGGTGCAGCTGGGGCCGGACCGGATGGAAGAGGCGATGCTGATCCCGAAAGAAGCGCAACCCTACGTCTCGCCAGCCGAGGTCGGAGGCGGGTACTTCACCGATGAAGGTCAGGTTTGACCATGGCCCTGACCTGCGGGTAACATACCAGACGGGCCGTCAAGCGGCATGAGCGATCAAACCACCAGCGATGCTCAAAAGCAGTTCGAACGTTTCGGCGGGATCGTTCCCCTTTCCGCGAACCAGGTGGCCGAACTCCTGAACCTAGACCCGTCCACGGTCCGTAAGCACGCCGCCGAGCTTGGCGGCTGGAGGCAATTCGGGCGCCTGTTTTTTGACCCCGTAACAGTGGCGAGGTGGCAAAGTGAGCGTGTATCGGAGGCAGCTAAGGGGGGGAGCCAGGTGGCGGTTCCAGCGCGTGGTCAAGGGGACCGAGCTTCGCTCGCTGTACATCTACCCGACCAAAAAGGCGGCCGAGATCGCCGAGGCCGAAGCGGTGGCCGAGTACCTCCGCACAGGGAGGTTACCGACCGATCCGCCCGAGACCCATACGGACTCCTGCCCGACCGTGCTGGAACTGCTGAACGAACGGATTAGCTGGGTCGAGTTGCACCGCACCAGGGTTTACGCATCTGACCACAAGTATTGTTTTCGCCGGGTACTGGAACGCGCCCCGGAGTGGGCCAAACTCTCCGCTACGGCAATCACAGTTGAAATGGTTGAGGCGTGGGCCGAGGACTGGGCGGCCGATCTTCTGGAGCAAGGCAAAACTCGGCACCAGGTAAACGCAGCCCTGACACTGCTGGAAGCCACCTGGAACAAGCCTTGGGGAGCTAAAAGAAAAGAGCGGGAGTTCCCCCGCAATCCATTCGCTTTGGTAGAGCGTTACTCTGTGGAGAAAAAGGCGAAGTACCTCCCGACGGACGCACAGGTGGCCAAGGTATTGATGGCCGCCCCGCCAAAAGGCAGGTTGCTGATGGAGCTAATGCTCGGCACGGGGGCGCGACCGTCCGAGGCGGTGGAACTGCAATGGTTCGACGTGCAGGCAGATCAGGAGCCTTACTCCGTGGTGCTTTACACGAGAAAAAAGCGCGGTGGGACTAGGACCCCTAGGCGGGTCACTATCACGCCCGAGTTGGCGGCTGGACTGAGGTCCTGGCGAAAGGGCAATCCGGATTCCCATTATGTGTTCCAGCAACCGCTCCAGTCGGACGGGGAGCAGAAACCACTTTCTCACACCTATTCGTGGGCAAGGCGAGTCCAGGAAAAAGCATGCCGTGCGGCGGGGGTGAGTCACTTCAGCCTACTGGTCAAGCCCCCTGTTTTTGAGACGGTTCAGGCTGCCTTTTGGTGTAGAGTTCCTGTACGCCGGACCTGGGCCGGCGTAAGCATTCCCATCTGGCCGTGAGGCCGGACGTGGTTGTAGATTTCAACCCACTGCCCG
>JAHJDS010000563.1 GCA_018812395.1 Pseudomonadota bacterium | reverse complement strand
GGTCGGCCCGCTGCCCGACATCATCGCTCCCAGGGCCCCTGACGCCTTCAGTTCGGCCCTGATCCGGCCGACGACCGGGTGCCGCGCCTCGGTGACGGACGCCAGGTCATTGACCAGAAGTTCATCCAGGGATTCGGGCGATCCCTTGACAGAGACCGCCGACCGGTCCCCGGAGTCATCGACGCGGAACAAATTCTCCCGGCCCGATTTTAGGCGTATAAATATAGAGCAGCCCGGTCGGGATGTCAATGGCGCGGCCAAACGGTCGTAAACTTCGGCCGTGGACACCGACAGAGGCGGATGGACCAGCAACAGCCAGGGCCGCCCGAATTTTTCGAGCGGCGTCAATCGGTCGCCGAGGCCCTCGGCCAGGGCCGGACCTTGGCCCAGGAAAAAGGGGACATCCGCCCCCAACTCCCGACCGGCCGCCATCAGCGCCGCTTGGTCCAGGGGGCCGCCGGCCAGCAGATTGAGGCCCCACAACACGGCCGCCGCATCGGACGATCCCCCGCCCAGGCCGGCGGCCACCGGAATCCGCTTGCGGATGTGGATCCTGGCCCCGATCTCCCGCCCCCAGGCCCGGCCGAAAGCCCTGGCCGCCCGAAGGGCCAGGTTGTCCGGCCCGTCGGTCACCGCCGCGCCGTCACAGGCCAGGGTCACCTCCCCGGCCGGAGCGGGGTCCAGGGTGATCCGGTCCGCCAGGGACACGGGGACCATGATCGTCTCCAGGTCGTGCCATCCGTCCGGGCGACGGCGAATGACCTTGAGATGCAGATTGATCTTGGCCCGGGCTTTGATGATCAGGGACATGGCCCCCTGGGGAAAGGATCGGCCCCGGAAAGGGGGGGGCGCCCCCCCCGGCCGAGGCCGTTTAGAGTTCCGGTCGGAGGATGAGGTAGAAGGTCCGCCGGCCGCGACTGACCAGGAGCAACAGCCCCTTGTCTTTGGCCACCCGCTTGGCCGCCCGCCAGAACTGGTCCGGGCTCTGGATCGGCTTTTGGTTGACCTCGACGATGACGTCCCGGGGCCGGAGCCCCGCCCTGGCCGCCGGAGAGCCGGGCCGGATACGGGTGACGATCAGACCCCGGGCTCCCTTAAGGCCCAGTCGGGCCGCCAGGTCGGGCGAGAGGGCCTGAAGCTGGAGGCCTATCCGTGCCCCGGGTTCGGGGCCGGGCTTGTCCCGTTTGGCCACCTTTTTGGCCCGGGGCATCTCGACCAGTTTGACCTTGAGCGTGACCTGGCGGCGCTTGCGCCAGACGCCCACCCGGGCGGTGCCGCCCACCTTGGCCGCGGCCACCAGGAGCTGCAGGGCCTGGGGGTTGACCACCTTTTTGCCGTTGAAGGACAGGATGATGTCGCCCCGTTTGAGTCCGGCCCGCATCGCCGGCGTGCTCGGCATGACGTTGGCCACAACGCCCCGGCCGGTGTCTTCAGACCGAAGAACTGGGCCATCTCGCTGGTCACCGGTTGGATATTGACGCCCAGGAAACCGCGGATGACGCGGCCCTTGGTCTTGAGTTCGGCCACGATCCGCTTGACCAGGTTGACCGGAATGGCGAAGCCGATGCCCTGACCCCGGGCGAAAATGGCGGTGTTGATCCCCACCACTTCGCCCTGGACGTTGATCAGGGGGCCGCCCGAGTTGCCGGGGTTGATCGAGGCGTCGGTCTGGATGAACTGACCGTACAGGGCCCCCGGACCGGCCCGGCCCACGGCGCTGACGATGCCGGCGGTGACCGTGTGGCCCAGACCGAAGGGGTTGCCGATGGCGATCACCCAGTCGCCGGGCTTGAGCCGGCTCGAGTCACCCAGCCTGGCCATGGGCAGATTGCCCGGGGCCTTGATCTTGATCAACGCCAGGTCGGTCCGCTTGTCCGAGCCGACCACCTTGGCCGGGAACTCGCGCCGGTCGGCCAACTGGACCCGAATCCGGGTCGAATGGGCGACGACGTGGTAGTTGGTCAGAATGTAGCCGTCCTTGCCGATGATGACGCCCGATCCCTGGCCGCGACGGAAAAAAGGCTGGGGCTGGGGCTGGGGACGGGGCCCGAACCGGAAGTAGCGGCGGAACTGCTCGGGGACGCCCGGCCTGGAATTCGGGCCCTGCGGCCGGCCGGGAATGATCCGGAAGTGATAGAAGCCCCGGGGCATTTGGACCTTGCGCACGGTGCGGATATTGACCACCGCCGGCGAGACCTTCTCCACCAACGGGGCGAAAGACGGCGGCGCCGCCGTGGCCAGGGCCGCGGTCGGACTCATGGCGCCGATCAGCCCCGCGGCGAACAGGATCACCGCCGCGGTCAATCCCGCGCCGCCGAGGTACGATTTTTTCATGGATTGCGTCCTCCTCAGACTCACTATTGGCAGGCGTTGACGTACTGCAACCGGAGGTCGAACAAAAACGACTGGAACAGCTTGTCCTCTTCCTCGGTCAGG